>VSNR01000086.1 GCA_009774345.1 Lachnospiraceae bacterium
TGATAATACCTTACAAGTAATTCGCGAATTTCAGGATAAGAGAATGAAAGTAATTACATCGGAACGAAATTCGGGTGCTAATGCAGCCAGAAACAAAGGTATTATGGCAGCAAAGGGGCAGTATGTTGCTTTTCAGGACAGTGACGACGAATGGGTTCAAGATAAATTAAAAATACAGCTACAGGATATGATAGACAGAGATTTATCAGCCAGTTTTTGTGCACACCGCCTGATAGATGGTATGAGTGAATGTATCATACCTGATGATTATGAGGATAAGTTAAAGTATGAAAACGAACTAATGAATGTGCTGGCAGACTGTAATGTGGTAAGCACGCAGACGCTCATAGTCAAAAGAGATGTTTTTGACAAAATCGGTTATTTTGATGAAGAAATGCCGCGGCTTCAGGATTATGAATTTGTGATCAGACTGGCGCAGAAGGAGAAGATTGGATATATAGCCTGCCCGCTGGTATTGGTTTATCACTCCCAAATAAGCATTTCCACAAATTCGGAAGCGCTGTGTGAAGCAATCATACTGCTTGTGAAAAAACATGGGGATTTCATCAACAAACAGGCTCTGCTTTCTCTTTTCTTGAATAATGCGCTGATATCTGGACAAGGCAGTCAGATATACACAGACTGCGTCCGATTTCAGAATATGACAGCAGGAAAAAACATTCAGGATCTAAACGTTCTGGAATATGTTCTGGATTGTCTCGTTCACAAATACAGATCATGCAGTTATATTCAAAGAAAACTATATGAGAGTCAGATGAAGAATTTAAAGCCAGATCAATTCGTTATTTATGGCGCAGGACATGTTGGCAGAAAGATATATCGGGAGTTGAAGGACAAAGGAATATATCCTAAGTGCTTTTTAGTGACGCAGGATAAGAAAGAGGACATGATTGATGGAATTCCTGTTTGTATCATAGATGAGTGGGATGATAAAGATATAATGGTAGTAGTGGGAACAGCGGCAGTTTCGCAGAATGAGATCATTGACATTTTAATAAGTCAAAAATACAAACATATCATTTGTTATCCAGATTATTAATCGGAGGTATAAGGTGGAAAATATTGCGATATATGGGGCAGGTGACTTTGGACAAAAAATATTTGAAGTTTTACATAGAATAGGGTGTAAAGTAATGTTGTTTGTTCAAAGCTCGAAATCAGATGTAAAGGAATATAAAGGAATTTCCATTATATCGGTGGATGAATATTTTAAGGGAAAATATGACTGCTATATTTTTATTGCCATCAACAATGCCGATGCGGTGGACAGTATATATGATTTGTTTGCAGAGCAAAAATATGACAGGAGTAAAATTTTTGACTGCAGGTCATTTATCGAAGATAATTACTTGGGTCATACAGACGCTGTGGGCGGCAGTAAACAATGTAATTTATGCGGACATACTGTCAATAAATTTCTTCCGGGTGGTATTGATACACCGTTTTTTAAGGAGTTAAAAGTAATTGGCGGGGGATATCGGGAAAATGTCATTTGTCCATATTGCGGCTGCATGGACCGAAGCCGATGGGTATATTGGGTGCTGAAAGAGCAAACAAAAATATTTGAGGGCGGAACTGTTTTACATTTTGCACCCGAAAAAATGATTCGGAAAAAATTTGAAAAGAATAATCAATGTGACTATTATGCCGGTGATTTAGTGTTAAAACTAGGTGTTCATAAAATAGATGTTACCAATATACCCTTTTCAGATGAATTTTTTGATTACATACTGATCAATCATGTTTTGGAACACGTTGAAGACGAGGCACAGGCATTTGGGGAATTAAGGAGAGTCATTAAACCAGATGGGAAAATGATCTTTTCCGTTCCAGTAACCATGGAAACCGAAACGATTGAAATGGAGGGAATATGCAGCGATGAGGACAGGGAGAAATACTATGGTCAGAAAGACCATGTAAGACTTTACGGCAGAGATTATAAAGAACGTATTGAATCATATGGATGGGAAGTACAGCAGTATACACCGGAGTGTATGGTGAGTATGTCTGAAATAGAAAAATTTGGGTATATAAAAAATGATATTTTACTTATTTGTACAAAAATCTGCGCAGAAAGAGATTGCGTTTAAATTTTTGAATATACTAAGTTGGTGCGTATTATGAAGCGCTTAGGTATTTATGTCACATATGATTGTGAGAATATCGTAGATGATTACATTGGTTATATGTTACAGGAATTGCGCAAAGTTGTGGATTGTTTGGTAGTAGTGTGCAATTTTAAAGAAATTCGCAA
Source organism: Lachnospiraceae bacterium (assembly GCA_009774345.1). Classification (GTDB taxonomy): domain Bacteria; phylum Bacillota; class Clostridia; order Lachnospirales; family Lachnospiraceae; genus COE1. The sequence goes on from VSNR01000086.1 coordinate 2,276, forward strand.
GGGGATTCAAAATATCAATGTCTATGCGGATAGAGTATATTATAGAGACAATACAGGATTTGACGCAGGGGCTTACAAGGATGCATTGAATTGTTGTATTGGATGGAGTGAAGTATCAACTTATGACGAGTTAGTACTTCTCAATGATTCATTCTATGGACCGTTTTATCCAATGGAAAATTTATTCATTAAAATGGATAAAATATCCGTTGATTATTGGGGGTTAACTAAATCGCCGGCAGGAACATGGATGGGGAAATATACTTATGGCAGTCATATACAAAGCTATTTTCTTGTTTTTCGGAAACCCATTTTGGATGACAGACGGTTTAGAAATTTTTGGGAAGCAATGCCATATCCTGAATCGTTTTCTCAGGCAGTCCGTGTATTCGAATTAGAGTGCAGTAAGCTGCTGGATAAATGTGGATGGAAAGGGATTGCATTGTCTGAGCTGGGGCAGCATAAATACCACATTAAAGTAAATGAGAACCCATATATGTTATATTCATATGAATTGGTGCGGTACGCAGAAATTCCTGTATTAAAGCGCAAAAGTCTGGATTTGCGTTTTTCGGGTTTCGGTAATGCATTGAAGGCGTTTCAATACATAGAAGATCAACATATTTATAATGTACAGCTAATCAAAGAGCACATGTTAAGAATAGGGCAGACGCTCCACGAAAAAGCGAAATTGGATTTTTTCAGATTAGACGAATTTTATAATTCTCATGCTAGAGTCTATTTATATGGTGCAGGAACATTGGGAAAGAATCTGGCAGAATATTTTAATTACAAGGGATGGTCGTTTGAATGTTTTTTGGTGACAGATTCTCACAATTTAAAAGATAGGTGTATTGTTTTTGACGAGGCTGAAATAGCAGAGGATGATGGAATTATTATAGCCGTTGGAACAAAAGAAGCCTATGTTGCAATACTGGATATCGTAAAAAAACGATGTGTTGAAAATCAGATATTTCCATAATTAATTTTAAGAATAAATTTCTATTAAGGGTAGAAGAGTAAAAGAGGTATAAGATGGAAAAAACTTATGATGGCAAAGTAAGCATAATAGTTCCTATCTATCAAGGCAAAAAATATATCCAAAAGTTAATTAAAATGGCAGAAATATGTCAGGAAAAAACACAAAATCAGGTTAAAATCGAATTAATTCTGTCCAATGATGATCCATATGAAAAATTAGAGGAATCTCTTTTATCTAATACAATAACGATTCATATCCTGAATACAGAAATAAACAGAGGCATTCAGGCAGCCAGAATTCAGGGACTTGAAGCAGCAAATGGTGATTTTGTCGTCTTTCTTGACCAGGACGATATTTTATATCCAGACTATATCTACAGCCAGTTATCCTGCATAGGAGATGCCGATGCCGCAGTATGCCGATGTATCCATGAAAACCAGCAGTTCTATAACGCAGACAGGAAGTTCGAAGAAGTCATATCCAAAGACTATATGATGCAAAAAGGCAATCCCATTATCTCGGCAGGACAGGTACTGATACGCCGTGCATCAATTCCGAAAGTATGGACAGAGAACATCATGAAAACAAATTGCGCAGATGACTATCTGCTCTGGCTCTGTATGATGGCACAGGGGGCAAAATTTGTCTTAAATCAAAATATTTTATTTGAACATGTGGTGCATGGGAACAATTTATCCTTAGACAGCCGGCGTGAGCTGTCATCCTTGGAGGAAATGTGTGAGATTCTCTGCAAAAACGGTGTATTTGACGAACACGGAATGAAGCAGATTAAGAGCATGTGCCAGCATGTGCTGTGTGAGAGAATCGGTCTTTTGGAAAAATTTAGAGAGATGTTCTTCGTGCTGAATAAAATGGCAGTCTGTCGGGAGAAAGGGGCTTCTGTAGGAAAATGTTTATGGTCAGAAGGGATACACCGAGTTTGCATTTATGGAGATGGTTATATTGGAAAGCGTCTGGCAGGAGAATTAAAAGAATGTAATATAGAGACCGCTTTTTTTATAGACAGAAATGCACATTACCTGACAGAAGAAATTCCGGTTTACCAATTAGAGGAAGCACCCATAGAAGTAGATGCAGTCATTATTTCTTTGGTGCAGCATTATGATTCTGTCAGAAATGAACTGCGAAAAAAATATAAGACACAGATTTATACAGTTCAGGAAGTTTTGGAGGATGTATGAAATTAAGCATTATCATACCAGTATACAACACAAAGCCCTACTTGGATGCGTGTCTGCAAAGTGTGATTGGACAAACCTATCAGAATCTGGAAATTTTGATCATAGATGATGGTTCTACAGATGGGTCCGATATGGTTTGCAAGGCATTTGCTGAGAAAGACCAGCGTATTTTATACATAAGGCAGGAAAATAAAGGGCTGATAGGCGCACGGCGCACAGGTGTTGAACATGCTTCTGGGGAGTTTCTGATGTTTGTTGACTCAGATGACTGGATTGATGAAGGTATGGCGGCGTTTTTGGCAGAGCAGATACAGGATAGTGATCTGGTTACAACAGGAGTGCATTATGAAACGAAGCCCAATATTGTGACAGAATACCTAGATCAGTATGAGGAAGGAACATATCGCGGAGTAGATAAAGCATTTTTGCTGAAAACAATGCTTTATGATCAGGAATCCGATACATTGCAGCGGCTGACGCCTTGGATTTGGAACAAGTTGTACCGGACGAAAATAGCAAGACAGGTCTATCAGAGTATAGATACAGATAATGCTTTTGCAGAGGACGGCGTATTTTTATATAACTATCTCATCCTTAGCGGAGCAGTGAAAATCAGTCACAAGTGTTTTTATCATTACCGCTATCGCACAGATTCTATGTTTCATGGCGGAAATCCCAACATGCTGTCAGATATCAATCAAGCCTATCTGGCATTGCAGCCCAATTTTGCGAGACATCCATTTCATGAAGAGTTGCTGACACAGTTACAGTGCTGGGTAACAGTCACCGCAGTGATGGCAGTAAATGGCGGAATGGGGGTTACACCGCAGTGCCAGATTCCTGAATTTATTCTTGACACAGATGGGTTGAAGGGAAAAAAGATTGTGCTTTATGGTGCTGGAAAGGCGGGAAAAGACTATTTCAGACAGCTTACGAAGATGGGGTATGAAGTTGTTCTCTGGGTTGACAGGAATTATCAAAATGAAGAACATGTAAAGAATCCGCAGGAAATCCTGAGTACAGAATACGATGTCATATTGATAGCTGTCAGCAGACCCGAATATGTAAAAGATATCAGGCAGTTATTACAAAGTCTGGGAATTGCAGAGGAAAAGATGATGTGGAAACAGCCTGTCAGAATGATTTAAATAGTTTAAGAAGAGAGGAACTGCAATATGCATTCTAGTTCATATCTGAAAATGGAGTGGTTTAAGAACCAATATCTTATTACACATAGAAATGAAAAACTAAAGATTCTTGATGTTGGATCCTACAATATGGGCGGCAGTTATAAACCGCTTTTCAATGAAACTGAATGGACATATACAGGCATGGATATGGTACAGGGGCCAGGAGTGGATATTGTTGTTCAGAATTGTTATGAATGGAAAGAAATAGAAAATGCAGTTTACGATGTGGTTATTTCAGGTCAGGCGTTTGAACATATGCCATATTTCTGGCTGGTCATGCAGGAGATTGCACGCGTCTTAAAATCGGATGGCATATGCTGCATTATAGCACCGAGTGCAGGTCCAGAACATAGGTGTCCAGTGGACTGCTATCGGTTTTATACAGATGGTATGATTGCACTGGCGGAATATGTCAACATGAATGTGTTACATGCATTTACAGGAGAAGGCATAAGGAATCTTAACAGAGATATCTTTCAGGACAATAATGGAATATGGCATGATTCGATGTTGATTGCACAAAAGGGCTGTCGTTATCAGATGTTAGACACTACAGAAAAAAAGAAAGTAGCTGTGTGGGGGACGGGAACCCTTGCTGCAAAATTGTGGAATAGGGTGCCTAATCTGGATATTCATATTGTAGCGTTTGTGGATAATGATAAGACAAGGCAGGAAAGTTTTTTTCGCGGAATCAAGGTGGTGGCACCCGACGAATTATGGAGGATAGATTATGACATAGTTGTCATATGTTCTCACTATGTCAAAGAGATAAAAGAACAGCTGATGAGGGAGCTGCAAATAGATGTAAAGAGAATAGCTGTGTGTGAGGATTTCATATGATGCTGGAATTGAGAGATAAGCATATGATAGAAAAGATACAATATATTTATAGCAAGCTGGGAGATGTACTTTCTAGCGAAATATATATGGACAGACTGTGTTACAGTATAACACATGATAACAGATATCTTGAGGATATGATCGACAGGACAGTAAGAAATCAGGAAGAATGGAAAAGATTCTGTCAGTCTCTGAGAGTAAAAGCAGTGGATTCTAAGATGTATTTGTTTGGCGCCGGTGTATGGGGAACAATGCTCTATAATGAGACGAAAAAGTTTTTACAGTGGCAGGGTGTTTTGGATAATCATCTTATGGGAAAAACACTGGGGAACCTTTGTATTTATTCTTTAGAACAATTCATAGATGTTTATGATGATGATACAGTTATTATTATTACATCATATAAAAATAGTGCTGAAATGTTCACACAGTTACAGGAGATAGGAATTTCCCGGAAACAAATATTGGATGCAGGCAGCATAATTTACCGATTGACAGAAGGAGCAATTTATTTTGATTTGGAAGAATTAAATCCACCGAAACAATATGAGATCTTTGTAGATGCAGGCGGATTTGACGGGCTTACAACGAAAGGATTTTTAAACTGGTGTAATAAAAAAGGATATTCATACTGTTTTGAGGCAGATAATACGAATCTACTGTCTGTAGAATACAGCTTGGCTGAGGATATGGAATGCTGTGAGATTGTTCCCAAAGCAGTATGGTCCCAAAGCTGTTATTTGTCAATGTGTATGAAAGGAAATTGTGCATCCGCTGTCATGAAAGATTCAGGAAGTAATAATATTCAAAGGGTGGAGGCAGTGGCACTGGATGATTATCTTGGAGATAAGCTGGTTACATATATAAAAATGGATGTTGAAGGTGCAGAGCTTGAAGTTATAAAAGGAGCAAAAAATATAATTATGAGGCAGCATCCAAGACTTGCTGTGAGCATTTATCATAAGATAGAGGACATATGGGAAATTCCGACTTTGATTTTGGAATACTATTCGGGATATCAATTGTACCTGCGTCATTATTCATTTTCATATTATGATACAGTTTTATACGCAATACCTTAGGGCATGTTTGAAAAATCATTGACACAGTTTGTATCAGTTGTCTGTCTACAGAGCGTTCAGAAAAGATTTGGAGGATGGAAATGAAATATCTGATATTTGGGACAGGAGAATATTACAGCCGTTATAAAAAGTGGTTTGAAAAAGAAGAGATTGCTGCCTTGATTGACAATGCACCAGAGAAACAGGGAACCTGTCAGGATGAGATACAGATACTATCTCCAGAGCAGGGTGTACAGCTGGATTATGACAGGATTATGATTTTAAGTGTCTATGTGAAAGAAATGAAACGGCAGTTGGTGGAACTGGGGGTTCCGCTTGAGAAAATCTATCACTACTATGATCTGAATCGTTTAATATGCCGCAGTGAGGAACAAAAATGTAAAAGGTATAAAAAACCAGTACAGTATTATAGTAAGAATGAAAATATGAAGGGTGCAGTGCTGCTCCTGTCGCATGATCTGGCACTGGGAGGACCAGCGATTGCCTTGTTCAATATGGCAAAAGTTCTAAAGAAACAGGGACATTCTATTGTGTTTGCCTCGACACTGGACGGACCTTTGCGCGTGTCTTTGTTAAAAGAAGAGATTCCGGTCATTATTGATGTAAATCTACAGATAGAGACAATGAATGATGCTGGCTGGATTGTTGATTTTTCCCTATTGGTGTGCAATACATTAAATTTTTATGTGTTTCTGTCGGAACGCGATACCAAAATTCCTGTTGTGTGGTGGCTGCATGATTCAGCATTCTTTTATGAAGGGGTTGACAGGGAAGTCATGCGAAAAATAAGCTTACAGAATTTAAGGGTGGTATCTGTGGGACCAGTTCCAGAATGTGCCATTCGGGATTTTATGCCAAATCTGGATTGTGGCCAGTTATTGTATGGGGTGGAGAATATGGCAGTTCATGGCAGGAAGAAGCGGCATAGTAAAACGATTCGCTTTATTACGGTCGGTTTTCTGGAATACAGGAAGGGGCAGGATGTACTGGTGCAGGCGGTAAAGCTGCTGCCTGAAAAGATCAGAGAGTGTTGTGAATTTTATCTGGTTGGGCAGGAAAAGTCATTGTTTGGTGAGAAAATTCAGCAGGAAAGCAGGGATGTTCGTGAAATAGTCATTACAGGCAGTGTTGACCGTGAGAAAATCAATGAATTGTTAAAAGATGCTGATGTATTTATTTGTCCCTCAAGGCAGGATCCCATGCCTACAGCTGCAGCAGAGGCAATGATGCATTCCATACCCTGTATTGTGTCTGATACGGCGGGGACTGCTGCCTATATTGAAGATGAAAAAAACGGTCTCGTATTTCATAGCGAAGATGCAGGGCAGCTTGCCACAAAAATAGAGTGGTGTGTGCAGGATAAAGATAAAATAGAACATATGGGAAAAGAAGCTCATAAACTCTATGCGTCGTATTTTTCTATGGAAGTTTTTGAGAAACAATTGTTAGAGCTTTTCAAATTTGAATAGTTATGAAACTGAGGTTTTGCTATGGAAAAAATTGTCATTTTTGGTGCAAAAAGCATGGCGCTTGGTATATACCGTGCCATACATACGCTTCATCACGACTGCTGTATCGAAGGTTTTTTGGTGAGTACTCGGCAAGGTAATCCACCAACACTTGCTGGTCTGCCAGTCTGGGAGCTATCCTCTTTTCATGAGAGGAATGTCTGTGTACTGATTGCCACACCAGAGGATACACATGCGGAGATTGTAAAGATGCTGGAAAAGCATGGATTCCGGTCATATATCTGTATAAATTCTGAGAAGGAATCGACATTGATGGAGCAGTATTATGGCAGGATAGGAATGTTTTTGCCATTACATCGGGAGTCAGAGGTGCTGCGGGTATATACAGCAAAATGTTATAAGGACAAGCCTTTGCAGAATCCATATTTTATGCCGGAATGGTGTACTCCGATTCAGGCAGGTGCAGCACTGACAGATGTACGGGTAGCTGATCTTCTGGATAGTATAGGGGACAATATTTCCGGCAAAAATCCGAATTATTGTGAACTGACGGTGTTATATTGGATATGGCGGAACCGCCTGCTTTTGAAGAATCCGGCAAAAGCAGCGGATTATTATGGATTGTTTCACTACCGCAGACTGCTTCAGGTGAATGACGAGGATATTCGCAGACTTGGAAGCAAACAAGTAGATGTGATCCTGCCGTATCCAACCCTGCACGAACCTGACATCCGGGAACATCATAAACGATATATAAAGGAGACTGACTGGGAGGCAATGCTTCAGGCATTGTCTGAATTAGCGCCTGAGTATGCGGCTGCTTTTGCAGAGATTCAAATGCAGCCGTATTTATATAATTATAATATATTGATTGCAACGGTTGAGGTACTCAGAACATACTGCGCATGGCTTTTTCCTATATTAAGCCGAACGGAAGAATTAAGTATGCCGCATGGCTGGGAACGCGCAGACCGGTATATTGGATATCTGGGAGAGAATTTACTGACTCTATATTTCATGTATCATCAGAAGGATTTAAATATTGTTCATACAGGACATATTATGCTGACGTAAGTAAAACGGCTGTATCAATATGGATAAAATAGGTTTCCATAGATTTGATACAGACAGTAGCAGGCAAGGAGAAGAGCATGTACTTTGAATTAACCGCATCAATGATGTGTGCAAACTATGGAAATTTAGAACAGGAAATAAAAGAATTAGAGGAGGGTGGTATCGATTCCTTCCACATCGACATTATGGATGGACGTTATGTCCCGAACTATGCCATGTCCTTAAATGATATGCGCTACATTGCATCTGTCGCAAAGAAACCGTTAGATGTGCACTTAATGGTAGAACATCCTAATAATACGATAGAGCTGTTTATTAATGCATTAAGGGCAGGAGATACTATTTACATTCATCCAGAGGCGGAGTATCATCCCTCGACGACCTTGCAGAAGATTATTAATGCAAAGCTGATACCGGGAATTGCAATCAATCCGGGAACCAGTGTGGAAACAGTCATGGAGATGCTACGCATTGTCAAAAAGGTATTGGTGATGACCGTGAATCCTGGTAACGCGGGACAGATGTTTATGCCTTATGTAGGAAAGAAAATCACAAAGCTTCTGTCCTTGAAGGATGAAATGCATTTTGAACTGTACTGGGATGGAGCCTGCAGTGCCGATAAAATTTTAAGTTTTGCACCAAAAGGGATGGATGGTTTTGTGCTGGGCACAACATTATTATTTGGCAAGAAGAAGCCGTATGGTGAAATTTTAAAAGGGATCCGCGATTTAAAATTCTGAGAAGCAGGAGGTCGGAAGCAGTGGTAACAGCATTGATTTTATCAGGCGGCAATGGCACCCGCCTAGGGGCAGATATTCCAAAACAATACATCAAAGTTTTTGACAGACCTGTCATATCCTACTGCATAGAGCAGTTGTCCCGCCATGAAAAAATAGACGGCATACAGATCGTGGCGGCACCGCAGTGGCAGGAAGCAATCTTGGAATCTCTGAAACAATATGATAACGCTAAGAAGTTCCGAGGCTTTTCGGCTCCGGGCGAGAACCGGCAGCTCTCCATATATCATGGTCTTGAGGATATCAAAAAATACGCCTCAGATTCGGACATCGTCATGATACATGATGCGGCGAGACCGTTCCTTTCTGCCCGGATGATAACAGACAGCCTGAATGCAATACAAGGTCATGATGGCGTGCTGCCTGTGCTTTCCATGACAGATACCATCTACAAAAGCACAGATGGGAGGCAGATCAGTGCGCTGATTGACCGGAGTGAAATCTATGCAGGACAGGCGCCGGAAACCTTTCGTCTGGGTAAATACTATGAGGCGAACAAAAGACTGTTTCCAGATAAAATACGCGATATTCACGGTTCAACAGAACCGGCAGTACTGGCAGGACTGGATGTTGTTATGATACCCGGAGATGAGCGGAATATCAAGATAACAACACGTACAGATTTTGAGCATGCCTGTGAGCGGCTTCGAGGATAAAAATGCGTCCTGTATAGAAAGCATTGTCCGCTTTTTACGGCTGATCTGAATACAGGGAGCGCATGATGGATGAATATGAGATTAAGGTTGATTGTCTGCTATATGAAATGTAGTAGCGATCAACCTTTTTATCATTATAGCAGTTATCAAGTTATTACTTTAGACCGATTACCGATCATCGGCACTTTGCTTTAGCAGTTCCTTAGTTCAAATGGATTAGCAGCACTTATAGTTGCACTCAATTTGAATTGCATGTATACTGTATTTAGAATATTATTCAAGATATTACTTAAAATGGAATCTATAAAGAAATGAGGAGGAGATGTGATATGTTAGACAAGCATTTAATTGCAAAGACAGATCCCGTAGCATTACAAGGAAATATGGTACTTGAGAAGGATGTGCGGATCACCGTGTTGACGGACAGGCTGTTTCGTATTGAACAGGAACCCGAGGGGCATTTTTGCGATCAGGCGACGCAGACTGTGTGGTACCGCAGGATGGAACATGTGCCTTATTTCGTGGAGCGCAGGGATGGAGCATTGCATGTTATCACAGATATGGCTGCGTTGGTATGGAGAGGCACGATGGAGAACAGCTATGTGAAGTTTGCAGGTCAGGAGAATAAGCAGTATTTGAATAACAGTGAGAATCTGCTCGGAACCTATCGTACACTTGATTGCTGTGATGGAGATAAATTCATTTCTTTTGACCGTGACGGGCAACCAGCTGAGAAGATTACATTAGGATATGGTGTTGTATCCAGAAATGGCGTGGCAGTTTTGGACGACAGTCAATCTCTGCTTTTAAAACAGGATGGCATGTTGGAGAGACGCGCTTACACAGAAAAAGACTGCTATGTATTTGCCTATGGGAAGGATTATAGAGGCGCATTGAAGGCGCTGTTTTTGATCTGTGGTGAGACGCCGTTGATTCCCAGATTTGCACTGGGAAACTGGTGGAGCCGGTATCATGCCTACACAGAGAAGGAGTATCTGCACACGATAGAGAATTTTGAGGAGCGAGAGATTCCGCTGACTGTCGCGACGGTGGATATGGACTGGCACTGGTCTGAGACGCTGGACGCTCGCAAGCAGATTACGGCGAGCGGGAAAAATGATGCACTGCATGGCGGCAGTGAAGGGTGGACTGGATATAGCTGGAACACAGATTTGTTTCCAGACTACAGACGTTTCCTGAGAAAGCTGCGCGAGAAAAATCTGCATACGACATTGAATCTGCATCCTGCGCTGGGAGTGCGCTATTTTGAAGACTGCTATGAGGAGATGGCAAAGGCGGTGGGGATTGATCCAAAGACAGAGCAGCAGATTCCTTTTGATATGACAGATGAGACCTTTGTCAATGCCTATTTTAAGATCCTGCACAAACCTTATGAGCATGATGGTGTGGATTTTTGGTGGATAGACTGGCAGCAGGGACTGGACTCAAGGCTGGAGGGACTTGATCCGCTCTGGGCGTTAAATCATTATCATTTTCTGGATAATGCTGTGGAGCATGCGCCGTTAATTTTGTCGCGCTACAGCGGCATTGGCTCGCATCGTTACCCGCTGGGCTTTTCGGGGGATACATTGGTGACGTGGGAAAGTCTGGGGTATCTGCCATACTTTACAGCGACAGCATCCAATGCGGGATACTGCTGGTGGAGTCATGATATCGGTGGTCATATGTGTGGCTATAAGGATGATGAACTCTATGTGCGCTTTTTGCAGTTTGGTGTATTCAGCCCGGTCAATCGTCTGCACAGCAGCAATTCTGATACCTTTACAAAAGAACCATGGGCATATGGAAATGGTACAGGGCTGATTGCGGCAGAATATCTCAGACTCCGCCATCGGATGATTCCGTTTTTGTATTCGGCATCTGTGGAAGTCACCGAGAAAGGGCTTGCGTTGATAGAACCAATGTACTATGGATGGGCAGACGAAGAGGAAGCTTACCAATGCCCCAATCAATATCTCTTCGGCGGGCAGATGATCGTGGCACCAGTGACGATAAAGAGCGAAGCGGAAGGTATGTCAAGAACCGAGGTCTGGCTGCCGCAGGGAACGTGGACCGATTTCTTTACAGGAGAGGAGTATGCAGGCGGGCGAAAGATCACGCTGGTGCGCTGGCTGGAGGAAATGCCGGTTTTGATGAAGGAAGGCGGATTCTTTGTGCTGGATGACCGCAGTTATACAAATGATGTGGAGAATCCAGATCATTTGAAAGTGTATGTCACAAACGGAGACGGCAGCTATACACTGCACGAGGATCAGGATGAAAATCGAATAGACACGACCTTTGTATCAAAGGCAGGGGAAGGGGTCCAGACGGTGCTCTTTTTTTGTAATGCAGAGGGAAAATATACTGTATCAAGAAAATACAAGTTTGTATTCAGCAGCATTTTGACTGGCGAAGTGACCGTCTTGGCGGATGGGGCAGCGTATCCGGCATCGGTGGATGACAATGGACGCCTGAGTGTCACGCTTGAGGGGACACGCAAGAATATCCGATATGAGATTTCCGTGCGCTATGAAGTGCAGGCGGATGCGAAGCGAAAAGAGACACTCAGGAGGATAATCACTAAATTACAGATGGATAACAATCAAAAGAACACCTTCTACGAAAAGCTGTTGGCGGCAGATGAAACGGCATATTTGGATTTGGTAGAACAGATGCCGATATCGCGAATCGCAAAGGATAAAATGTTGGAAGTTATGCATATTTAACAAAAATTTCTCAGATTAACCTAAATGTCTTGAATATATTTGCATAGAAGCGTGTAATGAGCACGAATATTAATGTTCATGTTATACAAAAAAATACACTTATTATGCGAAATTTAACGAAAGTAGAGACGGAGGGAAAAGATGGAGAAAAAGATTCGGAAAAAATGTTAATTAGTATTTTCCTTATATCCTGCACAATGCTGTTTGCCGGATGCGGAGAAAAGCATTCTGAATATGAGGAATCAGAGAGTAGTCAAACTGAGGAAAGTGATGATCTGATCACGGTAGGTTTTGCGCAGTCGGGTTCAGGCGCAACGTGGAATGCTGCCAATATTGATTCTATCAAACAGAACTGTTCAGAGGAAAATGGTATCAGATTGATTCTGGAAAATGCAAATGACAGCCTGGACAATCAGATTGCCTCTATCCGTTCTTTTATAGAGCAGGATGTGGATGTCATTGGTTTTAGTCCGTTGGTGTCTGACGGATGGGATGATGTCCTGCGCGAGGCAAAGGCGGCAGGAATCCCGGTGATTTTAGTAGACCGTACTTTGAATACTTCTGATGATACGCTCTATACCTGCTGGGTTGACTCTGATTTTCTTCTGGAAGGATACAAGGCTGCGGACTGGATTATCGAATACATGAAAACGAATCATACTGGTACAGAGAAAATTAAAGTGGCGTTGTTTCAGGGAACGATCGGTGCGAGCGCGGAGGTTGGGCGTACACAAGGTGTTGAGGAGATGTTGAGAAATGCCGGAAACTATACAACACGGTTCAGTCCTCTGCAAGTGCAAGTGATTTTATTAATACAATCACTGTATTTGGCGCATATGGAGAGGGGCTTTCCTCTGCCGGAACGCTTGAGAATGGATTTATCAATACCTTTCAGGCTGCTGTTCCTGAACATACAGAAGAAGGTGTCTGGATGGGGGCGCATGAGGAGCTGGACACGAAACTCAATATTGACCCAGATCGCTATGCAGCTTCCTATGTGCAGTCTTTTGTGAATTTTGACGGGTATGTTGTGATTGATATCAATGCGAAGGCGATTACAAAAGTCTTAAATGAAATAGAACTTGATGATGGCATTATAATAGGATATATTGCTCCTGATGGAGAGGAAATTTTAAATATGGCAGAACAGGCGGCGGTATTTTCAGGTCAGGATTTTTTCCAGACAGCAGTGTCATCAGGAGATACGAATGCTTCGATGATTACATACAACGATCAGAATTATCTTTTTGTCTATACGCCGATCAGCGGTACAGGGTCGAGCGTGGCATGTCTGGTTCCAGAAAAAGTGATGCTGCGTCAGGCGTATGAGATTCGCAATATGACAATCAGCATTACGATTGTGGCAATTATTATTGCGTTTTTGATCGCCTTGTTTCTGGCACTTAACATACATAAAGCGATCCATCAGATTGTTATGGTGCTTGAGAAGGCGGCTGACGGTGATCTGACAGGAGGTGTCTCTGTGAGGAGAAAGGATGAGTTTGGCGTTCTTGGACATAGTATTAACAGTATGATTACAAATATGAAAGGATTACTCTATCAGGTCAATCAGACAAGCAGTCTTGTGGAGTCCTCTTCGGATGATGTGGCACAGACTTCAGCGATGTTAGTCGCTTCTTCTGATGAAATCTGCAAGGCGGTCGCAGATATAGAGGCAGGAGAGGCTGAGAAGTGTCTGGAACAGATGGCAGGATTGTCTGAGAAGATCAATGTGCTGTCTGTCAATACCAGTGCCATTGAAACGATTTCGCAGGATACAAAGAATTATGTGAGTCAGGGAATTGATATTATTGATAAATTAAACAGCAGATCAAGGGATACACAGGAGATCACGAATGCAATTATCGCAGGAATTAATAAATTAAATGATGAATTCAAGACAATTGAGGGGATCGTCGATGTGATTAGCTCGATCTCTGACCAGACAAGCCTGCTGAGCCTGAATGCCTCGATTGAGGCGGCGCGCGCCGGGGAGTCGGGCAAAGGCTTTGCTGTCGTTGCCGATGAGATTCGTAAGCTTGCTGACGAATCCATTCGTGCAGCGAGTGGGATATCTGATATTATCACAAGAATTAATTCACAGACGCAGCAAACAGCACAGACCGCCAGGCAGGCGGAGCAGATAGTAGGCTCTCAGCAGGAGGCATTGATTACCACAGTCCAGTTATTTCACAGCATCAATCAGCATGTGGAAAAGCTTGCAGAAAATCTGGACGATATTACAGCTGGAATCGAGCAGATGTCTTCCGCAAAGGATCAGACATTATCTGCTATCCAGAGTATTTCTGATGTGTCTGATCAGTCAGCCTCTGCAACGACAGAAGTGTCCGCAACGATTCTGGACCAGATGGATGCTGTAAAACATATGAACGAAAATGCCGCGACGCTGAACCATAATGCCAAAGATTTACTGGAAGCGGTGTCACAGTTCAAATTAGCATAATAAAAACTGCCGTGTTTGCGGCAGTTTTTATTATGTGCAGAGATGTTCAGTGGAACTATATTTTTAGTTCATCAGATAAATCATAAAATTCAGATACCCGGCAAAAGTCACCCACAACAGATAGGGAATTTGCAGGTATGCGGCAGCAGTGTCAATCCGGCTGAACTTAAAGATCATTTTGATGATGGCGCACCAGAGGACGACAAGCCATATGAAAGCAAACAGGAATGTAAACATATTAAAGAAGATAATGGGCCAGAAAAAGTTCAGGATCAACTGGAGTGCATAACTGAGCAGAGCATCTAATACTTCATAGGAATATGCTGGCTTCTGCAAGTAGATGCGGGCGCTGCCAATTCCCATCAGAATATACAAAACGGTCCATACAACCGGGAAGAGAAGGGCAGGAGGCGCGAGCGGCGGCTTGTTCAGCACCGCATAGAGTCTGATATTGTCCCGCACCAAAAAGGCGGCCAGAGAACCGGCACAGAGTGCTATAGCAACTGAAATAAGACAGGGCTTACATTTCATGATAGAAAACCTCATCACAGTGATAATTCTATAATCATTCTATGCAGATGACAAACCGCTTAATACAATTGCTGGCGTGGTGTATATATTTATTTCCTGTGGTAGATGGAATAGTGCAGGCTCCTGAGCAGCGTGACAGCCTCATTCAGCGCCGTCTGCTCATAAAACTCAACCCGCAGCACGCCTTCCTCAAAATCGCGGTTATGTATGATACCGATATTTTTGATCGAAATCCCAGCTTGTGCGAGCAGCGAGGCGATGGAGGCAATCGCGCCGGCTTCATCGGGAATGTCTACATAGCAGGCAAATACCTTGGTGATAGGACCTCTTGGCAAATCAGAGAAGGAGTCGCGGTATTCCTTGGAGGCAGCGAACAGATCATAGGTGAAGCCGTTTTGTTTTGCCCGCACAGCGCTGCTGATCGTCTGTAAGGAGACGATATAATCATCCAAGAGATTTGCGATATTCTCGGTGTTTGACATACAGATGGACTCCCACATATCAGGGGAGGAGGAGGCAATGCGGGTGATGTCCTTAAACCCTCCGGCAGCAATCATTTTCATCGTCTCCTGTGCAGAATCATGGTCGTGTACCAGATTGGCGAGCGCGGCGGCGACAAGGTGCGGGACATGGCTGATTGCTGCTGTCACATAGTCATGCTCCTGAGCGCTTAACTGTATCGGGATCGCACCCATGCTCTGAACAAGGGAGGAATATGCGGCAACCGCCTCCTTGGCAACTGATTCTGTGGGCGTAAGAATATAATATGCATTTTCCAGCAGAACGGGACTGGCATTTGAAAATCCCGTTTTTTCACTGCCTGCCATAGGATGGCCGCCAATAAAGCGGCTGTCTAGTCCAAGACGCGATATCGTCTCGTGGATGGGGCCTTTGACACTGCCGACATCCGTGAGGATGGTCTTTTCCGATAAAACGGGTTTGAGCTGTTCTAAAAACTGGTTGTTGACAGCGACAGGGGCACACAGAAAGATCAGATCGCAGTCAGAAAAAAGGTCATTGATGGTCGTCGTACCGACATCAATTGCGCCGGCTAAGAGCGCCTCATCGAGTGTGGACTGTCTGCGCGCATAGGCGGTGATATGCGCGCCGGGGCAGATCTGCCGCAGGGCAAGCGCGATCGATCCGCCGATTAAGCCAAGACTTAAAAAGCCGAATTTGTTCATTATCATAATATTTTCAATCCTTTCTCGTTTAACAGGTTAAAAAATGACAGGCATGGAATATATTTTAAC
>VSNR01000087.1 GCA_009774345.1 Lachnospiraceae bacterium
TTTCCCCTAGCGGTAATCAACATTTCAAGCAATCCCTTCCTCTTGCCGTGTCCACCTTATAGGGTACATTATACAGAAGGTTCTCCTAGTTCCTCAAGAAATTCTATAACAGATTCTGCTTTTCCTTCGATTTTGCCCTCAATTTTGCCCTCGATTTTGCCCTCGATTTTGCCCTCGATTTTGCCCTCGATTTTGCCTTTTCTCCTTCCCTGTTCATTTTCTTTGATTAACAGCCTTTCAAATGAACTACACATAAACTTTTCATCTCCTTTCCTGATCTGCTCTATAAATGTATTCCTTTCATCCTCATTCAGTTTCCTTATGACATTCGAAAACCATGTAATCCACTCATTCAGATCTTCTGTCTCCATTTCCCTGATTCGATGAAGCAGCTCTGACATGTTCTCTGTCCATTCCTCCCGTGTCCGCTTCTTGTCTGCAAGGAAGATGTTGTCTACAAGCGTATTGCTCTGTCTGATCTTTGACATGTCCAGATTCTTGATAGAAACTAACACATACTCAAAATCTATGATATAGTCTCCAAACAGCTCTGCGTTGTCGATCATTTCTTTAAAGTGCTTGGATGCTGTCCAGCTCCGCTCGCTATTGTGCAGCACGATCGGAATAACTGCGGGCAGGCGGAAACCTTGTTTCTTGCGCGCAGCCTTATCACAGTTCTTAAAATAATCCAGCAGAATTGCCGTTATATACACCAGAAGCCGGAATGGCATAGTGAAATCATTGTAGCTTTGAAGTTCCAGCAGGAAGAACAGATATACGCTTCCTTTTTTGGTATTTACCTTATATACAAGATCTGATTCATAGGTATCAAACTGGTCTGTAATAAATTCCTTGTCAATCAGCTCGAGATCTTTTTCTGTCAGCTCCATCATCCAGTCGAAAGCAATATATTTTTTGATAAAATCAAGAAAATTCTTTTTGATAGAGAAGATTCTCTTGTAGCCCTTATCATGCGGATTGTCTACAGTCAGCTTCGGTGGAACTGTTTTTACTGGTACATTTTGGGTATTCTGTACCTTTTTTGCATTCTGTACAGTTTTTGTATTCTGTACTTTTTGGGTATTCTTTTCTTTTTTTGCATTCTGTACTTTTTTTATTTTATTCTTCTTTTTCATTCTTTTGTTTAGTCAGACTCCTCTTTGTTTCTGAGCTTTATCTGCTGTATGACAGTGAATATGGAATGCATCTGATCCCTGATCTTAAAACCATCTTACCACAGTCATTTCTTTTTTGCAATCCTGTCATGCAGCATCAAACGCTGATATCAGCGCAGTTTTAACATAAGATCTCTACTTCATTTTCTTTTTTGTTATAAGCATACAATGAATACGAGAGCCGCTCTTCTGGTTTTACCTGAGTGTCATTTACATCACAGATCATTGCTTTGATTTCGTCTCTTTCTGTAAACCCAGCAGTTGGAATGAGCAGAAGTTCATGTATTGATGAGGGAATAATGTAATAGCTGCTCTTCAAAGCATCTGCAATCCTCCTTAACAGGTCCGGGTACAGCATACATGCCGCTCCTTCTATACGTTCTGTATTGCTGAGCACATACGCAGCGACAGTGGATGAACATTTATCCCTATCATTTTCTTTCAAAATGTCATATATCACCTCCTCGATATCCATGATGACAGGCTTTTCAATCCGCTGTGTATTCTCTGCGGCTGTCCGGTACAGCTCCTCCACTGTCACATCCCACAGCTTCAAATGGACGTTGTGTATCCATATAAATGCATGGTCTTTCTCTTCCTCCATCACCAGACAACAGAATACGACCGACAGATCCAGATATTCAATATGCGGCAGATCCTCCAGAAGCTCCTTGTTCATCTCGGTATTGACAAGCCTGTAAACAATGCTGTCTTTTATTTTCTCGTAATCAAGAAACTGATTGATGTCTACAGACGGACCCTTTTTTCTGCTGGCGCTGACCACACATTCTGCTGCTTCTGTGATTGTCATGTTTCCGCTCTGGTACTGTCTGAAATAATCGTCCAGATAAACAAGCGGTTCCGATTCCATGCCTTTCTTACGGATATGAAGTCCGGTATAAACAACTTTATTGTTCTTATTCTTTGTTTCTATCGTTACCTGATATTCTCCTCCCAGTTTTTTGACTGTCTCTGTCCTTACTGCTTCTGCAAAATCTGTTATTGTTTTCTTCATATTCCTTCTCCTTTTCCGGGCTGTCCTTTTATTCTATCGTTCTGCCTGTATCACAGGCGAACCTTTCATTCTGACAACCCTGAACAGAATATATTTTCCGTCCCCGCTGGCTTCCAAAAGGATGATGTTCTTTTTAGAAGGTGCAAAAGAATACTTTGCTTCGCACACTTTGACAATTCTGCTCTTTAAATCTTTCTTACTCATGTGTCGATACCTCTTTCCCTGTCTCATAACCTGACCGTTTCAATCTTTTATAATGAAACACTCTTCATTCATTAAACTTTTCATTCCTGTTACTATAAATAACTGTCATTCTGTGGTAGAGCATCCACAATGGGGGCATTAATGTACATCATATGACAGGAACATCTTTCCGCATTGGTCACAGGTGCAAATCCCCCCGTTTATTTCCCATTCATGCATGAGCGCGGCTGGACTCTGCCAGTCCACTTCGCAGAATAAGCGCGCTGCAATCTCCTCCTGTCTGTCACACAGAATCATAAAATCGTTTCCTGTATAGACGGTATCAGAGAGTTCTGGTACATAACACGGGGAATCCCGATCCGCCTCAAATGCATTCCAGTCCTTGAATATCCATCCCTGCCCCCAAAACTCCCTTTTCAGCTTCGTGATTCTGCCGTGCTCGTCTGCCTTACAGACACCAATACATTTACAGCCTTTTTCATTCATATAAAATCACCTTCCCCAGCCTGTTCTATGGTCATTTTCAACCAGCAGCGGCATTGTAAAATAATCTTAAAATACCCTATTCATACACAAACAAGGCGGTGGACTATAAAATCCACCGCCTCTGATCGTATTTTTCATCCAATATTCTTTTTGTTCTGAAATCTCCTTGCACTTCCTCCCATTCTAGAATATAATACAGTCAGCTTCCAGTTCCGAAAGGAGTACGGCGCTGCTGTATCGGAGGTGTCCGGTCTCACATGGATTATCCCGGGAACACGCTCCGGCTGGCAGCTTTTTATTCAGATCATCTTACAATAAATATACTGCCACCCAGCGTTTGGCACTCCGCAGAGAACGGCAGTTTTTGAGTACGGTTTTTCCGTCCGTATCAATTACGTTGAATGTGTTGTCAGGCGTTGCATCTATCCAATAAAATTGATTGTCTGCAATCTTCAAACTCCATACTGACGGTGTGCCGTCCTCCCCGTCACAGTCATGCACTACACTTCACTGTCTTTTTTCATCTTCTCCCTCCATTACCTGAACTGTCTGTCTTCTGCAAAAAGATCTTTTCTTTCCTTGTCGCATTGTCACGTACAACAACCTTTGAATACTTTTCCAGCAGTCTGTCTTTTTTGGTTAATGCGTCCTCCATTGTGCTGTATGTAAATCCCAAGCCGCATTGTTTTCCATCCTTGTCAAACGCATAAATATCTACGCCTTCCCAAGTAAAGTCGTCGAGGTGCGCATTCACATAAGCAGATTCCTCAATGATAAAATCAGCAAGCAGTCCAGCCATTGTGTGCATTGCCTCGCTGCTCTCATGCAGCGTTTTAAATACTCCCAGCTTCTGCCTTGGTTTTTCCCTGATCGATGAATACTCTATCCAGAGGTCCAGATAAATGCCCTCATTTCCGCCATAGGCTAGTTTACTGCCCAGCTCATACTCATACGTCGTGACAGGGGCGGGATTTCTTGTCGCTGATTCATATTCAAGAATGTCTGGAAGTCTGTCTTTTTCTTTTAAAATGTTGCAGATCTTGTTAAACAGTTCCTCGGTTGTCATTGGTTTGTTCATTGTGTTGTTTCTCCTTTGTCCGATCGAATTAGAGTTCGCCCATGCTGGGCAAAACATCGAGTAGAGAAGAGCATCTTCCCCAACTCGTGCGCCGGGCACCTGTCAGCTTCTGCTGACAAATTTCATCTGGGTGCCCGTGTGCATAAAAAGGAGCCTCCGGTTATTCGGAATGCTCCCTGATATATTTATTGTATTCAGTTTTTATTATGCCAATTCTCCTGTTTTTCATTGAAGATTCAACCAGTTTGGGCATTTTTCAATTGACCTATGAATTGACCTATCCATTAGAATTATCTAAGAATTTTCAGGAAAAAGCAGAAAAGATCTCAATTCCAGCATTTTTTCATTCAGCAGACTTCTATAAAGTTCCAGTCTATTCAAACCTCTCGTAAACCCGCATAAATACTGGTTTTTCTGAACATGCAAAAAACCTCAGCAACGATTCTGCTGAGGTTTGAAAGCAGCGCTACAAGGATTCGAACCTTGAAATGACGGAGTCAGAGTCCGTTGCCTTACCGTTTGGCGATAGCGCTATATTTTATTGGCTTATGCTCACTCTCTGTAGCACATTATTTAGTATATACCAAGTTTCGGAAAAATGCAAGTACTTTTTTTATTTTTTTCAAACTTTTTTTAATAATGTTGTCCATGGTTTCACAAAATTGCCAAAACTATTTATTGACAAAGTTTAAGAATTGTGATAACTTAGAAAAAATTTATTCATTCACACATAATTTAGGAGGACTCTCTATAAATGAACATACTATTGATCAATTGCAGCCCTGTTCGGAACGGGGCAACCGCCGAAATCGTCAAAACAGTGCACTCCTTTCTGGACAGCGCACACAAGATACACAGTATCTGCATCGACGATTACGACATTCACTACTGTAAAGGCTGCCGAAGCTGCCACCAGACAGCAGCATGTTTTCAGGATGACGATATGTTAAAAGTCATTGAAGCGTTTGAATGGGCAGACCGCATCGTCTGTGTCTCCCCTTCTTACTGGGCAGATGTTCCCGGCCAGTTCAAGGCATTTATTGACCGCTGCACACCGTGGTGCAACACCCATGAGCCGCACGCCAGACTAAGCGCTGGCAAAAAGGGCTACGCTATCGCGCTGCGGACGGGTTCGAACATGCAGGAATGCCACAGAATTATTGGCAGCATCGAGCACTTTTACGGGCACATGGAGATCACTCCCAGCGGAAATCTGGGACTTTGTTCGATCGAGCACAAAGAGGATGTCGCTGGCAGAAAACAGGAAATTGAAGCGTTCTGCGCACTGATACAATAAAAAACTGTTGAAATTTGCTATACGATACTGTTCTGCTCGATACCCGGCAGCAATTTGTAGAGAGAGCAGCCAATTTTCCGCTCAAAGTCTGCCTTGATTTCAAGTATTTTTTTCCATCGGTCCACGGTCGCTGTATGCACGCCATAGCGGATTGTCACGTCCACAAACCGCTTTTCCAGAATACAAAATCCAGTGGGCAGCGCCAGTGAATCACAGAGCTGCACGAGGCGGTCATAGTCATCATACACTGCATTGGCGACAAAATCTTTCATAAACAGATACTCCGCCTCACTCACATCAAATTTCCCGATAGACGTGTTGATATCCTGTATCATAAAGGCATGGGAAATGCAGATTTGTGCCGCTTTCTCCCAGCCCCGTTCCACACAAAAGCGATAGCCATCTATCAGATGCTTTTCCTGACTCACGCCGGCATAGCGTCCGATGTCATGCAGCAGTCCCAGTATATAAGCGCGCTCCGCAGATAAATCCGCACAGTGCTGTGCGATATTTCTGCACGCCTGCGCGACATAACGGGAATGGTCTGCCCATGGTCCCGGATTCGATTGTTCGGCTTCCAGCAGTACCTGTTCTGCGGTCTCCTTGGTTGGTTCCATTCAGATTTCCTCCTTCTTCATTTCCAGCATGATTCTATATTTATTACAATACTGCATCTTTTCCAATAAATCTATATCATTCCTGCCTGAATATATCACAATCCTGCCATATGCAGGAACTTCCCTAGAGCGTGTTTACTCAATTTTGAGTTTCTTGCGGTATTGTGTCGGCGTGCAGTGCGCATACGCGCGAAATACCTTGCCAAAATAACTGTTGCTGCCCAGTCCACAGGCGCTGGCAATCGCCGTGACAGAGTCTTTTCCCTTTGCAAGCATCTGGCAGGCGGTTTGCAGACGGTAATTTTGAATATATTCTACAGGCGTCATGTGCAGACAATCCCGAAACACCCGAAAGCACTCCCGCTCACTCAGATACGCCGCTGCCGCAAGTTCTGATATTGTGATTTTTTCAGCGTAGTGCTCATGCACATAGACCAGCATTTGTTTGATCTTGTCACTGCTTTGAATGTTTTTTTCATGCTGTTTTGGCATCTGGTCCAATAACAGCAGCCAAATCTGTGACAGCTTTTCCCGCAGTCTGATTTCATACCCAAACCCATCTTCCTGCGGGTCAAACGCATCTAAAATAAGCCCCAGAATTTGCTTCTGCGCTGGATTTTCTGGAAACAGCGCAACCAGCTCGGTCTGCGGTGCAGTCACAACCGGCGCAATATATTTTCTCTCGATTCTGCTCCCCTGCTCTCCCGCAAGCAGGGATGCATCAAAAATATGAAGAAGCTGGACCGTCTCTTCTGTCTGCGAGACCGCCCGCGTCATGTGCAGCACATTGGCATTGACCATGCCGCCCGAGCCTGCGGGAAAGACCATTTTCCCGGAAGGCGTCTCATATTCCAGCGCACCGCTCTCCATATAAAAGAGCTCCACCGCCCGGTGCCAGTGCCACGGCGCAGTGCGCCCAATGTATTTGTCCAGCTCCGCCCGCGAGGCAATGTAAGGAAAGTCGTCGGCAAAATCAGGAAGTGCTTCTTCCCTGCTGCCAGTATAAAATTCTACGCTCTGTACATTTTTCACCGATGTATCCACTCCCAGCCTTGTCTGTCATACCGTCTAAAACTCCCGGACTTCATCAAACCACTCCTCCCACTTTTGGGCAGAAATATCCAAATCCACCCCTTGGGCAAACTGCAAAATGGCAGTGTAGACATCCTCCCGCTCTGTTGTCTCGATACCATCGAGCCGGTTGATCTTTTCGATAAATTCTGTGACTGCCTGATGCACCGCCTCCTCTGTCTGTGCCTTTCTGATCTGGTTAAAACAGCTCTTATATGCCCTTGCCGCCTTCTTTGCAAGCTTTTCTTCCCATTCTGAAAACGGAATCCCGTACTCCGTTTCAAACCAGATCTTCCTGCGCAGTTTGGAGACACCAGAATACTCCTCCATCTGCCGTTCCTTTTTCATCTGCCGAAGTTCTGCCCTCAATGTCCTGCCAGCAGTTTCCTCAATATTATAGCCGAGAAAGTACGTTAAATGCTCCCAGCTATGCAGGTTCGGCATCCTCTCCAAATCTGGAACATACCGGAGAGCAATGCTTTCAAGCTGCCTTAATTCTGCCAAAGCGTCCAAATTGGTCAGATTTCCGTATAAAGACAGAGATTTTAAATTTTCAAACTGCAACAGACTTTTGCAGTCAAAAGCTGCCTTCTCAGGACTGTTATAAATACACAGTGCAGACGCCTGCGCTAAAACCGGAAAAACAGGAAGCCGGCAAATGAGATTTTCTTTTGGATAATCCGGCGTAAATTCCATATACGGCATTTGATCGCACTTTATGATGTCAAAATTCTCTAACGCGCCCGCAAGGGTGAGCTCTCGTATATTTCCTCCTACGAAAATCTCGAGTTTGCAATCTGTGTCAGTTGGAAGTGTCCTCTTCCCCTGTGCGTGGGGCTGTACAATTGAGTAGGGAAGAGCATCTTCCCCTACTCGCGCGCCGGCACCCGTCAGCTTTTGCTGACAAATTTCATCTGGGTGCCCGTGTGCATAAATACACAGGTGCGTAATATTCGCATCTGCAAGCCCGACACACATACCAGTATGAGGGAACCATTGGAATTGCTCGATTTTTCTTTTCTTAGACCATTCAATAAAACCTGTGTCATTGCCTGAATAATAGAACCACCTTGGCCAGTCACCATACGGATATTCCGCTTTCTTCTCCTCACCGTATCCTGTATAAAACGCATTAAAAGCATTCCAGTCAATCACACTGTCCGGCTCCACCCAGACATCATATTTTCCCTCGGAAAGCCCTTTTGTTCCAATCGAAAAAGAACCCTGTCCTGCCGGAATCATCACCTTGTGGCTGTCTTTGCCTGTCAATGAAATCACATATTCCCGATCTCCTATACTCATCCCCATACCCCTTTCATGATCTACTTCTGCAAAAACAATTGTTGGTTCATTATATCATAGATGTAGCGCTTTTGCCAGAATTGTGTTATACTAACTAAAACTACGGAGGGTGCTATGAACAATGAGTAAATACGGTTATCAGGTTGGTAAAATCTCTATGAAACAACAGACAGTCCATTTTGACAAAATTAAAGCCGTGATTTTTGATATGGATGGGGTCATTTTTGACTCCGAGCAGGCTGTTTACCAGTGCTGGCAGGAACTTGCCAGGACACACCATCTCGCAGATCTTGACACCGCATACTACAAATGCATCGGGGTAAATTCTCAGATGTGCCGGCAGGTTTTTATGGCGCATTTCGGTGCAGATTTTCCTTATGATGACTATACGGCTGAGGTTTCCAGCATGTACCATGCCAAATACGACCACGGGCGCCTGCCGCTCAAGCCGGGCGTGAAGGAGCTTTTGTCTTATTTAAAAAAGAAGTCGTTTCAGACCGCCATCGCCTCCTCCACCCGGACAAGCGTCGTCGAACAGCAGATTGCAGACGCCGGGCTGCGCGCGTATTTTGACATCATTGTCGGCGGAGACATGGTTGAGAAGAGCAAGCCAGAGCCGGATATTTTCTTAAAAGCCGCAGATCTGTTGCATGTACTGCCAAAGGACGCTTATGTCATTGAGGATTCTTTTAACGGAATCCGCGCGGCATCTTCGGCGGGCATGATTCCGGTCATGGTGCCGGACATGATGGCACCCGACGAGGAAATGCAGCAGAAGGCCCGTTATATTGTTAAAGACTTATTCGAAGTAAAGAAATTACTGGGTTAAATAGTGGTTAAATAGTGGTTAGACATTGATTCGAGAGATACCGAAACGTGCCATCCGCAAACGGCTGGACCACAAGCTCATTCGTAAAGGCGCAGTCCATTTCCTTGTCAATGCAGACGCCGTCCACTGTGAGCGTGATGGTGCCGTCTGCATTTTCTGTAAAATCGACCACTTCACCAAAAGGCGCATAGGGCGCAGCAAAAATCATCTCATAGGGATAACTGTCGCGGTCGGCATCATAGCCGCATTTTCTGCGAAGCTGTTCTTTTGTTACCGGAAGATACAGCATCATAATGCGCTCGTATTCCTCCGCTGGAATCCAGTCACTCTCCGTTCTGAAACTTGCTCCGGTATGGATTCGATAAAAGTCTTCAAACAGACACGGCACTAAAATATCCTCCACTGTGCTGCTGTCCCAGCTTGTCACAAACGCATCATAGTCTGCAAAGCGGATGCCGGCTACATACTTTTCGGTCAGTGCTCTGCACGCATCTGAGAGCGGCTTCACGCGCAGATATTGATTTGCATCAGAATGAATGATATCCTCCTTATAGGTATAGATCAAATACCCTTTGGGCGTGTAGGTGATCTTAGCAATATCACTCACCAGCGTATTTTTAATATACGGCATACCGCCTTCCCGCCAGTCCACACCCACATAGTAAGTCTGCAAATTTCCCGCTCGGTGAATAAAGGTGCGCACACCAAGCAGCCCGTCACTGTGTACTTCAAAGATGGTGACAGCGGCGTCCTGCATCTGTGTGTACGCCTGATAAAACGCCTCCACCTCCTCAAAATTTTCCATGCTGATGCCGTCTGCCATGCTAACATAGCCTGCTTTTCCCAAAAGTCTCACCGTCTCGCGGCAGTCCTCTGCGCTAAAATTCCCGATATTGGAAGCATAAGATGTACCCTGCACAAATTCCTTATTTTGGTATTGCTGGCTGAGCAGTTCAGCGGCTGTCAAAATCGTATTTTGCAGTTCATTTTGCTCTGCTTCTGTGAGCAGACAGTCCTCCGCGTGCGGGAGATACCACAGCGTTTCGTCCGATCGCGCCTTCGGATGCTGCTCCCCATAAATCGCCTCCCACTCGCTCTCTGTCAGGCGTTCAGTGCGCCACCATGACTCATACGTTTCATCGAGCATTCTGTTCGATACATACTGAAACGCACCGTTTTCCAGCAAACGGATCGTAACTTCATGCGCAAAAGCCCTTGCCGTATGTTCATATGGAAATACCGCATTGACGGTCATTGTGAGCGTTCCATCCGCGTTTTCTGTGTATCCTGTAACCTCAGGAACGGGCTGGCTGGTGCACTCAATTTCATACAATCCTCTTGGTCTGTATGCGTACATTTTTGTTGATGGCATATATGCTGTCTGCGAGCGCAGCGCCTGGATATTGATGTTTAAAAAAGCCTGCACTGCTGTCTCAAATTCCTTATCTGGAATCTGATAGACAAGCCCCTCATTAGGATTTTCGCCAGACACATAGGGCGACGGCGCATCATAAACCATCGGATAAAACCGGTCAAACACATCATAAAGATCCAGGCTGGCAAAATCGGTCTCATTCCAGTTGACCAGAAACAGGTTATTGCACGCATAGCCCACCGGCTGTATATATCTGCGGTTGAGCTCGCGGCAGCGTTCGTCCAGCGGCGCTACTCGGATGGCAGCGTATTCGGGCGCATCTGTCAGCGAGATTATATAATAATCTTCTGCAAAATAACTGCCTGCAAACAACAGATAACCGTCTTGTGTATACTGCCACAGATCCGCATGATACTTCACAGTATCTTTGACAGTAAATTCATTGTCCGGGTTCAATGGATTGTATTGATAAAAGCACCTGTCAATCTCGACGCTCCCGTCTTTGGTGTAAAATTCGTATAGCTGAAATCCTTGAAGCAGATGTTCCTGTGTGATTTGCGTCTGTGTGCCAATCACTTGTATAATTGTGAGCGATGCAGTCTGCTTTGCGCGCACCGCATCGCAAAACTGGATTACCTGCGCCGCATTGGTCAGATTGATCTGATTTTCACCGTCAACCGCCACATACCCATGTTCGCCAAGACCATTTATAATATTTCGTATGGTTTGCATAGCTTCTTTCTTCACCGTTTTATTGGAATCCGCTGCTGCTTCCTTCATGGATGCGCTGATGAGTGCGGTGATGCGCTCTGTCTTAGATTCTGCCTCCAAGGACAGTGTGCTGACATCTAATACCAGCCTGTCTTTTTGATCGTGCTTTTTAAATGCGCATGCGTTCATTGCGATACAGACGCAAACGATTATGACAGTCAATAACCATTTCATGAATTTCAGTTCCTTTCACTTTCTATATTCTTTGCATGTGTCTGATAACTTTGTCCTTATTGTACCAAATCACAATACTCTTTAATATTACAACTGTAAGAATTAAAAGTCAAGATCGCAATTTAAGAACCAGCAAATTACAAATAAAAGTGATACTCCTCCATAAGTATCACTTTTATAAATATCACTTCTATCAATCTATACTACAAATATTTTCTACAGTTCCTTACTTTGCCTTTATCGAAAATCCTTCATAAATCCCAGCAGGGATATCCTCACCAAAAGAATATTCTTCCATCGTTTCTTTTTCAAATCTATATACCATTACCATTTCTTTTATCGGATCAACAATCCAATACTCCCGAACTTCAGCAGTATGATACTTAAATAATTTTTTGAAATAGTCCATCTCTTTATTTCCTGGCGAAATAACTTCGATTATCCAATCTGGTACACCATTACATCCTTTGTCTGTAATTTTATCTTTATCACAAATAACAGATATATCTGGCTCTACATAATTTTTATCATCCTTATTCAAAAATACAGCAACTGGAGCCGGAAGTACTTCACACTCACCATTATTTTTAATAATATAATCCTACTTTTCCCCACCCCGTGAAAAGTAAGCATTTATCCATTCAGTTTCCGCAATTCGCTCTGCAACGTTTGACAATTCCATCAAAATCTGCTAAAGTATATTTACATAAAGGTACTGCCAATAGACGGCTATTCTGAATTTAAGTAGACAAAAATAGTCGCCTTAGTTTTGCGGACTGGAGATCAACTGTATTTGTGGTTTATTTTTTATCCTTGCTTTTGATGGCGTATCCAAAACCGAAGTAGGTCAGGCATAAGCCAAGCACTGAAATCATCCTTCAATCGTCAATATCCACTCAGCCCTCCGCAGAAGGACTAGCTGCCTACCGTTATAGCAGTACCCATATGAATATTTTTTCAGAAAATGTCGGACACTACAAGATAGTTTCCGGCTTTTTCTTTTCCCGCTTGCCAAGGTTTATACGTTTATTTTGGTGAAATATACATTTTTAAAATGCCCTGCCAAAGCAGGGCACATAAACGTTACTGCACTTTCACGCTCTTTTGCATAGTACCTGTAAAATCCCCCTTTCCTTTGATCGTTACCTTTATTTTGTTCTTCTTCACTTCACCATAAATGGGCTGTTCGTAATCCGTTCCCTGCTTTAAAATGCCCTTGCTGTAGATGAGCGTCAGATTTCCCTGTGTTCCCTTTAATGCCGCTTTGGTGATATTCTGCGGCTTGATTGTAAATGTTGTCTTGGCTGTCATGCCTGCATAATTGCCTTTTCCGGTGATCAGCACTTCCGCGGTGCCTGCGTGGCGGTTATTTTTGTATGTAACCGTATAGTCTTTGTTTTTGACAAGCTTCTTGTTCTTGCCACTGATGGAAACAGTGACAGACGGCGCCGGGCGCTGGTATTTTCCATTGTATGTCTTTGCGGAAATGGATTTCACAGTCATGCCGGAGGTTCCCTGCGCTGCCTTGATCGTAAACGGTACGACTACTTTTCCTCTGTAAGCGCCTTTTCCGGTGACAATCACAAAGGCTGTCCCGGCATTTTTGTTGTTCTGATACTGGACTTTGTAGTCCTTGTTTTTGACAAGTTTTGCGCCGCCTGCGGTGACAACGGGTTCAGGCTTTACTGCCTTTCCAGCATTGTAGGACACGGGCTGGATTTCGCCCACATTGCTGGGATTGATCAGCTTATCGCTGGCGACGTTGTAAAGCGATAATTTCGCTGTCATGCTGCCTGTGTAATTGCCCTTTCCTGTTACTGTCACCTGTGCGGTCTGTCCTGCTGCGCTGTAGCCTGTCAGGGTGAAATCGGTGTTGTATGACAGGCGTTTTGCTCCGTCGTAAACATAGACGGGAAGCGATGCTGTATCTGTCCCTGTCTGTGCCGCCGCAACGCTGCCTGTTATGACTTTGAGCTTCTTTACAGGTCTGGGGCTGATGGTGTAGGTCTTTGACACACTGCCCTTGTAGATGCCGTTTCCTTTGATCGTCACAGTGGCAGTTCCCGCTTTGATGTGATCTTTGTAGAGCACTCTGTAGTCAATGCCTTCGGTGAGCGTTGTATTCTTTCCGTTTATATTGGCTGTAACTTTGATCACAGGCTCGTAGGCGGTGCCATCGTAAACTCTTGCACTAATATTTGCAATTGCCGCACTGACAGCGGAAAGCGGCGTGCGCTCTGCATCTGCAAACGCAGAATCGTCCTTATCGGCGGGGTAATTGTCGTTGTTGTCATCTTTATTGTCGTCGTCTTTATTGTCATCGTCCTTGTCGCCGTCGCCTTTATTGTCGTCATCCTTGTCGCCGTCGCCTTTGTTGTCATCGTTTGCTTTCCAACCTGCATAAACTGTTGTGTCGGACTGGATTGTATCTTTTGCAAAGTCCCAAAAAACGGTACAGCTCTGGTCTTTGTACCAGCCGGTGAAGGTATAGCCCTCTGCCTGCGGGTCCTGCGGCTTTTCGAGCAGGCTGCCCTCTTCGATGCCTGTGCTGGTGGTGTCGGTGCCATGTCCATTCATGTTGAAAGTGACGGTGTAATAGTGCGTGATTTCACCGGTCTCATTAACAGTCAGAGTACCGTTTTTGTAGGTAATGCTGTAATTCATGCCTGCGTCGGCGCCGGTGATGGTGATATCATAGGTTCCGGCTTGGGCGGTGTCGGTAATGTCGCAGTTGAGCACTGGCTCTTTGAGCAGCTTATCGTCACCTAAAAGTCCGGTTGTGCTGTACTGGTAGTCCTCCGCTTTTGGCAGGTCAGCACCGATTTTTACTCCTATGTCGCGCGCGGTGATGGTCAGCGGGGCTTGGGTGATCTTGAAGGGATATGATACACTACCAGTATAGTTCTTATCATCCTGTGCTACGGCAATCGTCAGTTTGTAATTTCCCGCATTAACGGGCGCTGTTGCTGATGCCGCATAAGTGCTGCCATTCATCTGCGTGCCGCTATAGGTGTATGTCAGTTTGACGGAGCTGGTCACGTCCACATTATTTGTCTTTAACACGACTTTTGCCGTTCCTGTATAGGAGGCAGGCTTTTTGTTATATGTGCGGTCACTGATTTTAATACCAGAAATATTTACTTCCTTCTTGTCTGTCACTTCTTTTTCCAGTACTGTCAACTGAATTTCTGCTTTCATGCTCTGCTGATACGTCACCACCAGCGTCTTTGTGCCCGCTGTGTTCATGGAAAGATCAGAGGCATTTGTCGTGAATCCAGATACCAGTATCTTCACTGTTCCATCCTTGCCGTAATATCTTACAGTCACGTCATCCGTATTGATGGTATCACCAATATAATATACGGTTTTTTCCTTCGATGCTGTAATGTGCTCTGTACCTGCTTCTGGTTTGCTGTCTTTTGCCAGCAGGATACTGTAGGAAAGCTCTGTTGGCAGATTTGTGTAGGATGCCCCAGACATATCCTGCCATTCGCCCGAAGGCAGAGGAACAGAGAGATTTAAATTACGGGCAGTGTATACCTCAGACAGCGCATCGCAGTTTTGAAGCATACCTCCAAAAGTGTTTGCTACAGTAGTTACCCGTCCCATATCAAAGCTGCTCAGATCCAAACTTGTTAAGCTCCTACAGCCATTAAACATATCTGACATATCTTGTACTTCAACAGTGTTGAAGCTGCTGATATTTAGCGTCTTTAAGTTGGTGCAGTTGCGAAACATGGCGAACATATTCTTCACATTGCGCGTGTCAAAGCTGCTTAAATCCAGACTTTCAAGGCTGCTGCATTCACTGAACAAATATTGCATACCTCCGCCATCTACTTCTATTCCCACGTTATGCGTATCAAAGCCGCTCAGATCTATTTCTGTTAAGCTTTCGCACCCGGAAAACATGCTGGACATAGATTTCACTTTTTCTGTATTGAAACTACTGACATTTAATTCTGTCAGGTTTTTACATCCGTCAAATAAACCATCCATCGCTATCACATTATGCGTATCAAAACCGTGCAAATCCAAAGAGGTCAATGATTTACAATAACCAAACATAGCGTGCATGTCTCTTACTTTACTGGTATTAAATCCACTTATATTCAACTGCTCTAACGAAGGACATTGGTGAAACATAGCCCACATAGTTTGTACATTCCCCGTATCAAAACTGCTTAAATCCAACGCTGTCAGACTGCTACAATAAGAAAACATCCTGCCCATATCTGTTACTTTGCCAGTATTAAATCCGCTTATATTCAACTTTTTCAGTCCACTGCATTTATAAAACATAGATTCCATACTGGTTACATTATCTGTAACAAATCTGCTTAAATCCAAATATTCAAGATTGCTGCAATTTTGGAACATTCCGCGCGTGGTTGTCACATTACCTGTGTCCAGACCACTTAAATCAACACTTTCCAAATTAACGCAGCCATTAAACATATATCCGGCATCTGTCATGCCTTTTATGTCTGCCTTCACCGATTTAATTCTTGTGCGATATTGAAACCACGGCGCCCTGTCTTCCTTGCTTCCTTTCGGTGCGAAATCCCCTGTTCCTTCCACGGTCAGATTTCCGTCCGAATCAAGCGCCCACGTAATATTATTTCCATTCTCCGTATATATACCGCCCAGCCCTTTTGAAATTCTCAGCTTTATCTCCGCCGTCATACCGTTATAGCTGACCGTCAGGCTTTGCGCTCCTTCCTTAGTTGTTTTGATTTCAGATACATTTGTCGTGTAATCGCCAGCGTTCAGAACTGTAACCGCTGCATCCGGCGCGTAGTACACAACTGTCAAATCTTCATCCTTTACTGTATCGCCCACGTAATACAGCGTCTTTTTCTTTGACACTGCGATATACCCTGTGGAGGTTTCCGGTGCTGTGCCCTTCGTCAGCAGAATACTATGCGGCAGATTCTGTGGCAGTTTCTCATACTGATTCCCAATACCATCATACCAAATAGATTCTTTGTCTGGCAGTGAAAGCTCCCGCAATACATTGCGCGGCGTGTTAATCTTGGAAAGCTTGCTACATCCATTCATGAAAAAATAAATATATTCAGTGGGAAGTATTTTTCTCATATCAAAACCGCTTAGGTTCAGACTTTCCAAACCGCTACAGTTATCAAACATTCTTTCCATATTTGTCACACTGCTGGTGTCAAAATTACTAAGATCCAAACTTGTCAGACCGCTACAGTCCCTAAACATTGTGTGCATATTTACAACACTACTGGTGTCAAAATTACTGATATCCAAATCTGTTAAACTGCTACAGCCTTCAAACATTCCTTGCATGTTTGCTACATTACTGGTATCAAAATTGCTAAGGTCCAAACTTGTCAGACCACTACAGCCATCAAACATTCCTCCCATATCTGTTGAGTTAAAAGTATTAAAATTACTGATGTCCAAATTTGATAAAACGCTACACCCCCCGAACATTCCTCTCATATTTGTTACTTTATTAGTATCAAAATTACTAAGGTCTAAATCTGTCAAATAGCTACAACCTTGGAACATTCTTCCCATATCTGTTACTTTATCGGTATGAAAATTACTAAGGTTCAAACTCGACAGACTGCCACAATTCCAAAACATTTGAGCCATGCTTGTTACTTTACTTGTATTAAAGTCCCTAACATTTAGATTTGTCAGACTACTGCAATTTTGGAACATCGAACTCATACTTGTTACATTACTGGTGTTAAAGCTGCTGACATTCAAATTTGTCAAACTACTGCAACCGCTAAACATTCCAGTCATACTCGTTACATTGCCGGTATCAAAACCGTTCAAATCCAATTGAGTCAAACTACTACAGTTATGAAACATACGATACATATCTATTACATTACTGGTATCAAAATCACTCAAATCCAAACCTGTTAACTCATTGCAGCCTGAAAACATTTCATTCATCTTTATCATTTTCCCTGTTTTCAGACCGCTCAAATCAACCTCTTTCAGATGAGAACATCCATAAAACATATTAACGGCATGTGTCATACCTGTTACGTTTATTTCCGCTGACAGGATATCATTCCGGTACTCATGCCACGGCGATCTGCTGTCACTCCCTGCGTCAGAAATATTTCCTGTTCCTTCCACGGTCAGCTTCCCGTTCGCATCAATCGCCCATGTAATATTACTGCCATTTTCCTTATACTCACCATGCGGCAAATCCGTACCAGAGAATGTAAATTTGTCTACACTTTCTTCGGTTTCTGTCTCTGTTTCGATTTCAGATGCCATTTCCGTTTCTTCTATATTGATATCCGTACCATCTTCCGGCATAGTCTCTTCGTTTGAAACAGACTCCGTTTCTGTTGCTTCTGTCAAGCTTTCCGCTGGTTCTGTCGGATTCCCTTCTATAGATGAATCCTCCACAACGTTCTCTTCTGTCGATTCATTTGTTATCGTATTCTCATCAGAAGCATTTTCTGTGAAAGTGCTCTTGGTGTTCTCTTCCTCGGTACAAATGCTTTCGGTGTTTTTTTCTTCCGTGAAAGTGCCTTCTGCATCTGCTTCCTCGGTGAAAGCCTTTTCTGTGCTCTCTTTATCAGAAGCCCTCTCCTCGGAGGATGGCTTCGTTGTCTCCTCCATGACAGGCGCTTCCTGCGTAATTGCTTCCTCTGTTGAACTGTTCGTTTCCTCAAATGCAGTCTCTTCCGCATCGGCTTCCTGCCATGTTTCCTCTGTCTGCTGTCTCTCCTCCTGCGCAAACGCTGTTATACTCGTATCGGTAAACAGCATTGCCGCAGTCAGTGTGATGCAGAGCGCGGTCTTTGCATATCTCTTCATTTTGTGCTCTCCTTTTTCTTTTTTATTCACTTCTTTTGTACTGGCTTTTCGGTTAATCTATCCTACCCTCCTCTCAACCTGATTGTCTTTACAAAACTGCTTTGATTTTTGTTTAAATGTTTTCCGCTGCAAACTGTTGTGAAACAACAAAAAACCATGCCCCAAGGCAAAACGAACTTCGTTTTCACGATACTCGTTTCTTGCCTGACGCATGGTCTTACTTTATCCCGATATAATATTGTATCACAAAAAGGCAGAGTTATGTCAACCTGTCTGTCTGTCTGTCTGTCTGTC
>VSNR01000088.1 GCA_009774345.1 Lachnospiraceae bacterium
TAGACAGTGTAAAATCTTACCATGTATCCTGTCTAATTTCTACCCCCTCCGTGTCCAGTTTTAGTATACCACTTCAGATTTTCCTTAACGAACCACCGGTTCACCTTTGGGATCCACCCCGCAGGGTTATTTCATGGGTTTTGCAAAATATTCTCTCATATTCACGCTGCCCGTTTCTATCCAATAGGCTTGTACGAACTTGTCAGAATAGAACATGCGGTAAATTGTAAGGGCACTGGAGCACCTGGCCGGAACAGAGACTGTTCGTTATATACATGGATATCCTCAGGGGCAATGTATTTGAAGTAAATCTGATATATTCTGGTGCTGTATTCCGTGTAGTGCGCCATGCGGAGTGGCGCAATGATATTAGACAACGAAAATTCAGGGTGCTCCTGCAATTCCTCAGCGAGGTAGGATTCCCCTGAAAATTGATGGTTCGAAGCCTTGCTTTTCCGCAGGGTGTTTACTTCCATGACTTTCTGCACGACTTCAAACAGCCTTGCCTGCCCTGATATGCCGAATGCCTTTAAGGATGGCGATATCGCGAGGCAGATGGTCTTTTCCGTCCTTGATGCGTCCGCGATCACGAGGTTGGTGTCCATGGGATCAAGCTGTCTCTCGACGCACTCGACGGAGGCGTAAAAGGATTTCAGGTCAATTGCGATATAAGAAATGTTATTATTATCTTATCACAAACATGGGGATATTTCCATGAACCCGCTTTTTTGCTGTTTTTATTGAAATAAGGTATGATTTGCCTTATGGGATGTGGTATACTGTAAAAAATACGAAAATTTTCCGGGAAAGGGGTATGGTATGGCAGGAAAGGCAAAGCTTCCCATGGGGATTGAGAATTTCATGGAAATGCGTACAGGGGGATTCTATTATGTCGATAA
Organism: Lachnospiraceae bacterium; assembly: GCA_009774345.1. Classification (GTDB taxonomy): domain Bacteria; phylum Bacillota; class Clostridia; order Lachnospirales; family Lachnospiraceae; genus COE1. Next base: position 900 of record VSNR01000088.1, read on the forward strand.
AACTGGACTAATTAAGACATTGTTGGAGAATCCAGGAAAAGTGAACCTGTTTACGCGTCCGAGATGGTTTGGAAAAACACTGAACATGAGTATGCTTCGATATTTTTTTGAGACTGGAAATGACGTTATGCTGTTTGACAACAGTACAATTTTTGACGGGCTTGAGATTTCGAAGGAAGAGGAACTGTGCAGGGAATACATGGGGAAATTCCCGGTGATTTCAATTACGTTAAAAGGAGCGACTGGGATAGATTATGAAGAGGCAAAGGAAATGCTCCGGTATGTTATTGGAAACGAGGCAATGCGGTTCCAGTTTTTGATGCAGAGTCCCCGCCTGACAGAGATAGAACGCAAACGTTATGAAGCGCTCGTCAGCATCGATAAGGGAGGGGATTATACCATGTCGGATGCACTGCTGAAAAGCAGCCTGCAGACGTTATCGCAGTTATTACAGAAGCATTATGGGCAGGATGTCATCATTCTGATTGACGAATATGATGTGCCCCTTGATTATGCTTACAGATCCGGATATTACGATGCCATGGTGGAACTGATCAGGGTTCTGTTTGGAAACGCATTTAAGACGAATGACAGCCTGAAATTTGCAGTTCTGACAGGGTGTCTCAGGATATCAAGGGAAAGTATCTTTACAGGACTGAATAATTTTAAGGTATACACTGTAAAAGACGTGCGCTATAAGGAATATTTTGGTTTTACGGATGCGGAAGTCCGGCAGATGCTGGAATACTATGGATTTTCCGGCCAGTATGATTCTGTTAAGGAATGGTATGACGGTTACATGTTTGGTAATCTGGGAATATACTGTCCATGGGATGTGATTAATTACTGCGGCGACCTGCGCGACGGAAGTGTGACAGAACCGCAGAATTACTGGGTAAACACGAGCAGCAATGACATCATCAGAAGGTTTTTGTCCAAAGCGGACACTGCCGCAAGGGATGAAATCGAGCTTTTGATCAACGGCGGTCATGTGAAAAAGATGGTGCACCAGGAACTGACATACCGCGACCTGGATTCTGACATTGACAATCTCTGGAGCATTCTTTTTACGACAGGATACCTGACGCAGGATGAAGAAGATGAGGAGGGCATATCGTCTCTGGTCATTCCAAACAGGGAAATCCGGTGGATCTACGTCCAGCAGATACGGAAATGGTTTAAGGATGAATCACGGAAGGATACACAAAAGCTGGAAAATCTACGCAGGGCATTTGAGGAGAATAATACGGCTGCCATTGAAAAGGAGTTTGCGTTTTACCTGCGAAAGACAATCAGTATCCGCGATACCAATGTCAAAAAAGAGATGAAAGAAAATTTTTACCACGGTGTCCTGCTCGGGTTATTTGGAAACATGGATGGCTGGAAGGTGAAATCCAACGCGGAATCCGGCGACGGATACAGCGACATCAGTGTGGAAGTGGAAGATCAGGAAATCGGCATTGTCATCGAACTGAAATACGCTGAGAATGCGGCGTTTGACAGTGCCTGCAGGGAGGCGTTGGAGCAGATTCATGACAACCATTATGAGGAGGCGCTGGCTGACGACGGCATGACGACTATTTACAGGTATGGAATCGCGTGCTATAAAAAACGGTGCAGGGTGGTTTCCGGTTAAGATAAATATATGAAAATGGAGGATTAAGACAGAATGAAAGTTTTGATTATTAATGGAAGTCCGCGGGTGAACGGGAACATCGCCATTGCGGTCAATGAAATGGCAGGGGTATTCCACGCAGAAGGTGTTGAAACAGACATTGTACAGGTTGGAAACAAGGATGTAAGGGGCTGTATTGCGTGCGGCCAGTGCGCAGGGACAGGAAAATGCGTGTTTGATGATATCGTAAATGAGCTCGCCCCTAAATTTGAGGCGGCGGACGGCCTTGTTGTCGCAAGCCCGGTTTATTATGCTTCCGCAAATGCAACTCTGATTGCCGTGCTGGACCGCCTGTTTTACAGCACGCATTTTGACAAGACAATGAAGGTGGGGGCGAGCGTCGTCTGTGCAAGAAGGGGCGGCTGTTCGGCGATATTTGACGAGCTCAACAAATATTTTACCATCTCCAACATGCCGGTTGCTTCCAGCCAGTACTGGAACAGCATCCACGGCAGGGAGCCGGGGCAGGCGGACATGGACGAGGAAGGAAAACAGACGATGCGCGTGCTCGCCAGGAACATGTCATTCCTGATGAAATGCATCGCATTGGGCAGGGAACAGTTTGGCCTCCCGCAAACCGAAGGGCATGTATGGACGCATTTCATAAGGTGACACGAAGCGGAGGAGATACATATGTCAGGATATTTAATCAAAGATACGACAAGGGAAGAACGCGAACAGCTTGTGTTAGAGTCACTCGGAAACATTTCTGCGTCCTGTGACGGGTGCAGGGCGGGAATTGTGGAGATGTATCAGGATTACATTGACGGGAAAAAAGAACTGAAGGATATTAACATGGAATTCCGCGCGGGATATGTTTCAGGGGATGAGAAGCCTAGCCGGACAGGCTGCGGGATATATTGAACAAATTTCCAATGGCTTTCCTGGAAGACAAAAAATACAAATATCAGATTTTGGTACTGAGTTCCGTTTTTGGATTTTTGTATTTTTTGCGCAGCCCCGTGCAGGGGAAAGATGCCGCTAAGGCGGCGCACGGCGGATAGTGGAGAAGGGCATTCCCCTACCCGATTTTAATGTTAACCGTTTTAACTTACGACCGGAAACGTATCGTAAAGCTTGTGGACAGGGGAATAGAAACACATGTAATGATAAACAGTCTGAAAGGGGAAAAACATGGCAGATGGGCAGGGTGCATGGATCATGCAGGGTATGGACTGGGACGATCCGCGCCGTATAAAATCATACAGGGAGTTAATCAGCCTGGTCAATGAAACAGGTTTTCTTCCGCTGTTTAAGAACGAAATAGAAGGATTCTCGGCGGAGGAGCATGTCTCACCGCTTTATTGGTGGACAGGCGACCAGGAACAGGACCCATGGGTATGGAGGGAGCTGATCGCAGGAACGGGGGAAGTCGCATATGGTAAATTCTTTGGCCGGAAGGCGGGATTTATCAGCATGGAATGGTTCCCTGTATTTGTAAATTTCAGGAGGGACGGATATGATTTTGACGCAAGGTGGGATGATGAACTTATCGGCATAAGGCATAAGGGAATTATGGACTGCTTTGAAAACAGCTCCAACAGCGGGATCGCGGAATATACGGGGCTGCAGTTAAAACAGCTTACGGGGTTCGGGAAAGGCGGGCATAAGAATTTTGACGGGATTATGACAGACCTGCAGATGCAGACATACCTTGTCATAAGGGAATTCAGGAGGAAACGGAATAAGAAAGGACAGGAATACGGAATGCCGGTATGCGTTTACTGCCGGCCGGAGGATCTGTGGGGATATGAAGTGGTAACAGGTTCGTACAGGGAAGAGCCCCTGCGGTCAAAGGAAAAGATTTACGGCCGCCTGAAAGAACTGTATCCTGATGTGGATGGGAAGGCTGCGGACAGACTGTTAAGATAACGGATAATATTTGTAAAGCCATGCACAGGAAGAAAGCGGCATGGAAAATATGGAATATTACAGGAATTGCAAATGCCAGCAAAACCCTTGATTTTACTGGACAGTTTAAATCTTTGTCGGTTACGGGTTTCCCGTAATAGGAAATTTTATTCAATAATGGTCTTATGGGACAAAAAATACAAAAATCCAATTTTGGAACTGGGTTCCAATTTTTGATTTTTGTATTTTCTATACCTGAACCAGATCATATGAGGCGCTGCGGTTTCCATTTCTTTCAGAAAGTGACCGCCTGTCTGAAACAGAGCGCCGGCAGTATAATGCAATGATTTATGTAGGCAGTGACAGCGTTTTTTCAATGAAGGACAGCCTCTTGTTGACGCGCTTTCTCCAGAAGTATTATGGGCAGAAAACAATCCTGCTCATTGACGAATACAATGTGCCCCTTGATTATGCTTACAGATCCGGATATTATGATGACATGGTTGAACTGGTCAGGACTTTGTTTGGCGCTGCATTTAAAACAAATGACAGCCTTGAGTTTGCAGTCCTGACAGGTTGTCTGAGGATATCAAAGGAAAGCATCTTCACTGGATTGAATAATTTTAAGGTATATACTGTAAAAGATGTGCGTTATAATGAATATGTTGGCTTTACGGATGCAGAAGTTCGGCAAATACTGGAATACTATGGATTTTCAGACCAGTATGGCGCAGTTAAGGAATGGTATGACGGTTATCTGTTCGGCAGTCTGGGCATATACTGTCCGTGGGATGTGATTAATTACTGTGGCTACCTGCGCGATGGGAGTGTGACGGAACCACAGAATTACTGGGTAAATACGAGCAGCAATGACATTATCAGGAGATTTTTAAGCAAGGCGAAAACGGCGGACAGAAACGACATCGAGCAGCTGGTTAATGGAAACAGCATCAAAAAGACAATCCGCCAGGAACTGACTTACCGGGATCTTGATTCCAATCCGGATAACCTGTGGAGCATCCTCTTTACAACTTGGGTATCTGACACAGCGCAGTGCACAGGCCGGGGAACTGACCGAACTTGTCATCCCAAACAGAGAAATACAGTGGATTTTTATTCGTCAGATCCGTGAATGGTTCAAGTGGGAAACCGAAAAAAGCATGGAGAACCTAGAAGGTTTCTGCAGAGCATTTCTGGAAAACGACACGGCGGCCATCGAGGAGGGATTCAATGCCTACCTGAAAAAGACAATCAGCATCCGTGATACACATGTCAAAAAGGAAATGACGGAAATTTTCCGGGAGAACTTTTACCACGGGATACTACTTGGCCTTTTTGGAAACATGGACGGATGTGATATCCAGTCAAACGCCGAGTCCGGGGATGGTTACAGCGACATCAGTGTAGAAATCGAAGATCAGGAAACAGGTATTGTCATTGAATTAAAATATGCGGAAAATGCGTCATTTGACACCGCATGCAGGGAGGCTATGAATCAGATCAATGACCGGAATTACGGGGAAAAACTGATTGATGACGGTATGACAACCATCCACAAATATGGAATTGCATGCTATAAAAGGCGTTGTAAAGTAATTTCTGGATAAAAGGAATAAAGACGAGCTGTAAAGAGTCATATTTCAGCGGAGTAAAAGGATACATTCTGTTATATCTTAAATATAACAAGTATAATCATTCGTTAACTGAAAATCCATTAAGCCCCCAGCAGAGCTGGGGAGAACAGAGTGAGCAGTAGCGATCCCTGAAGTACTAAAACAAAACCTCCATGTTATCATAGATTTGGGTCTAGGCAACCTAATCAATAATAGCAGGAGGTATCCATAATGGATAATCAGATTTTAGCACATACCAAGTATAATTGCACGTATCATATTGTTTTTATTCCAAAATATCGCCGGAAAGTGATGTATAGGAAGATTGGGAAAGAGGTTGGCGAGATATTGTCCACAGTATGCAAAATCACAGGAATAAAATTGATAAAAGGTGGAGTATGCCCAAACCATGTACATCTGTATGTTTCGATATCGCCCAAGATGATTATATCGGAAGCGATGTCAAAATTAAAGGGAAAGAGTGCCCTGATGATATTTGACTGACACCCAGAATCAAAGTATTTCAACATTCCTACCTCCTCAGCTCCCGACTTGTTAGTAACTATTTTAGGCAGAACATTTACTGCCTTTAATAATTGCAAGGTATTAGAAAATAAGGAGACATTCAACAATCAAACAGCGAACCTGTACATCCACGACATCAACTTTTTTCTCAAGCCCCAAAAAATCTGCCAACTTTTGCTGTGCTTCAGATAGGTCAAAGCCATCCGCCTTGAAACTCTCTTTAAGCCTTTCAAAAATTTCTTTTGCAAACTTTCCCAGCTTTTCTCTATCTTGGTAAACTTCCTCGCAAAGATAATCCTGCCAATAGGGGCAACGTATCATAAATTCAAAGAAGTCATGCATGCTATCTGCAATCCGGCCACACGCACCTTCGCTTCCCCAATAGCCGACAGCCCCATCTTCCAGCAAAATTTATTCACTTCCACTACCGGCTTGGGCAAATGTTGTTCTGGGAATATTATAAGTTAAATGTCCAAATTCATTTTCAGGAGCCTTAGACATTGGGAGTATCTCCACATCACAGACAGTACTCAGCAAGGCTGACAAATTGTAGTCCTTACGCAGTTCTTTTATAATCTCCATTGCACTATACCCCATTCAAATTTGTTTGATTAAGTATAGCATATCTCAATGCGAATGTCCATCTCTGCGCCTTTGGGACAAAATGTCTCAAAGCACAGCCGCCCCATGTTAGCATTTGTGGAACGAATAGGGCGCAGGGACATTTTGTCTCGAAGTTGCTACCTACCACAGAAAAACCGCCCCATTTTCAAGGACGGCTTTCTGCGTAATATGATAGTTTCAAAATGGCTATTTTTCACTCACAGATCGAGGCAAAAAATCTTGATTTAAGCGTTAATATTTTAAAAATGGAGCATGAGAATGTCGCTGGTGATGAACAGCGCCTACAGCAGATATTTATGAACATTATGGGTAATGCCATTAAATTCACCCCTGAAGGTGGCAAAATTACCGTCAATATCAAGGAAATGCCTAGCGATATACCGGGAACCGGCTGTTATGAATTTACATTTGAAGATACGGGTATTGGCATGGAACAGGACTATATTGAAACAATATTTGATCCATTTTCACGGGCCTCAAATTCCAGTTCCAGCAAAATTGAAGGTACAGGGTTAGGTTTGACCATTGCTGTCAATATAGCCCGAATGATGAACGGCGATATTAAGGTTGAAAGTGTTTTGGGAAAAGGCTCAAAATTTACTGTCACGGTGCAACTTAAAATCAATGCTCTTACCCCGACCGACATAGATAACTTTGCTGCACTGTCAGTTTTAGTAGTGGATGATGAGGAATTTGCATGCGAAAGCGCCTGTGAAACTTTAAGAAGTCTTAACATTGACGCAGAATATGTATTGGACGGCGACCGTGCCGTTAAACGGATTACGGAAGCGAAAGATACCGGAAAGGATTTTTCTGTGGTAATCCTTGATTGAAAAATGCCTAAGAAAGATGGTATAGAAACAGCGAAAGACATCCGCAGGACAGTTGGCGATGACATCCCTATCATCATCTTATCAGCCTATGACTGGTCGCATATTGGAAAAGATGCTATGGATGCCGGAGTAAATGCTTTTATTGAAAAACCTTTGTTTAAGTCCCGGCTGACGCAAACATTAAAAAGTGTTCTTGGTGATAATGATAGAAAAAAGAAGCTACTGCTATCGAATCTTTCCAACAGCAGGATTTTTCAGGCAACAGGGTTCTGCTGGTAGAAGATGTTGAACTGAATATTGAAGTGGCAACGGAAATTCTAAATATAGTGGGTATTCGGGTGGAACAGGCCATGAACGGACAATTAGCAGTTAATAAAGTTATGGAACACGAAGCAGGGTATTTTGACTTGATTTTTATGGATATTCAAATGCCTGTTATGGATGGGTATGAGGCAGCAAAGCAGATCAGATCCGCAGACAGAGATGATTTGAAAAAAATTCCTATCGTTGCTATGACGGCAGATGCTTTTGCAGATGATGTCAGAAAATCAAGAGAAGCAGGAATAAATGATCATATTGCTAAGCCTATAGATGTCCAAAAACTGATGCACATTTTACAGAAATGGATACAGTAATTATTCGTATTTTTTCTTGAATAACAGGAACAAAGGAGTGATTTACCTTGCTCCTTTGTCCCTGTCTTTGAGAGATTGCCTTGATTGATGTTTAGAATTTTTATCTTTATAATCATATACCCGCTTTCTTTTTTCCGCCTTCCAGTATTTTCCCCATATCTTTCTTCCCACTTATCCGATTTGTCCTGATAATCCGCATAAGCTGTCTTATCAGCGGCAAAGGCTTTGTAGAAATCGTGCACCGATTGAAATCCATACTGTTTGACGATACCCGACAAGCCGACTTTCAGAAGATCTATTTCCTCATTCTTGCGGTCAATCCTGCTTTGCAGTTCCCTTTTATTTGTCAGTTTTGCAAATCCTTTCAGGCTGTTACGCTCACTCTCCAACTCATTGCGCTCCCTCTCTGCGTCAAAGATAATCCCGTTTTGACGGTTTAGTTGTTAGGGCATGGTCCTGTTCTCCATTGAGAAGTTTTTCGCTGATCCAAAAAACGGAACTTTGGAGAACAAATAAACCACCTGCTCTGCGGGTGGAAATCTCGTCCGGTAAGGTATTAGCCACGTCACCGGAAGCGAGTCTTGGGATTGTGCTGGCAACAGTACAGTCTAAGCGTAGACAGTAAGACAGTAGGGTAGCCATTGAGCACCGAAATAAACTTAATCCAGCAGGCCGACGCTGTTGTGTGGGCGGAAAGCAAAACACCAGTTTATCGATATGGCGAGATTTCGGGTGCTGCTACGGTGTCGGAGAACCTATCATGCTGTACAAGGACAATGCGTCAACGTGGGAGAGCCAACACTTTCCGGCAGAGGAAACTGCCGGTATGCCGTACAACCGCAAGGGAGGAAAAAAACGGGGTGAGAGCAGTAATACAATTGAATAGTGTAAGCGAAAGCGGTGAAAGCCGCCGGAGGGAAGCCGAGAGGGGGACAAACCTCATGCCCCTGCTGTGCAAGGCAATATCGAAGAGGAAACATTGGCCATACTCAGAGGTGGAAAAGCGATTGGAACGAAATTGGAGAGAATATCGCAGTTAACCCGGTCATGGTCTTTACATCCATAGGGCATTCTCTTAACGAAGAATTGTTAAGAGAATGCCATGAAAAGATGGATGGGAAGAAAGCTGTAGGAATCGATGGGATATCGAAAGAGGAATACGGCGCGCATCTGGAGGAAAAACTGGAATTGCTTGAAGAGCGGATAAAGAACAAGTCCTATAAGCCTAAGCCGGCAAGGAAAGTGGAGATATCGAAAGAGGATGGGAAGACAAGACCGATAAGTATCTATTGTTACGAAGATAAACTGGTGCAGGAGGCGCTCCGGCGCATACTGGAGGCTGTGTTTGAACCGCACTTCTATGATGAGATGATGGGGTTCCGGCCGGGGAGGGGATGCCACCAGGCACTACGGCTGTTGAGCACGTATATCGAGAAAAGGTACACGGGATACGTGCTGGATGCGGACATCAAGTCTTTCTTTAACCACCTTGACCATGAATGGGCAGTGAAGTTCATCGAATCGAAAATCAAAGACCCGAACATCATACGGCTGGTCAGACGGATGCTGAAAGCCGGAATTATGGAAGACTATCAGTTTTCGGCTACGGAAGCCGGTTCCGGGCAGGGCGGCTTATGCAGAGATAAATTTTATGCCGAGTTAATTCGTTCTTTCCCTGGGAAACGGGGATTTTTGATAAATCATTTCGGCATAATACAGCCATAAGCGTCCATTTTTGCTATTCTGTAATCATCAAACATAGAAAGGAGCCATTGCTCATGAAACTTGAAATGATTACAGAAGGTCTGAAAGAACTGTTGCTGGAAAACCATTATAATCCCGCAACCATCCGTTTTTATGAGAGGGAATGGAAAAAAATCCATACTTTTCTCACTGACGAATATGGGGATACCGAGTACGAAATGGAACGCGGACTCAGGTATCTTGAAAAACAGTACAGCCTGATCACCCGGTATAATGACGGAACCCTGTCACAGCAGAGGGTACAGCTGCTCCGAGTGGTGCACATGCTTGAAGATTACAGTCTCCATAAGGTACTGACCCGGAGGTACCATGCATCAAAAAATCCACTTACGGTGGGAGAAAGCTATTCTTCCTTATTTCGTGAATACACAGACTGTTTGGATTCATCTGAATTATCTGCCAGTACCATCAGCCACTATAAAGGGATTGCCACCGTGTTCCTGGATTATCTTACCCAGCGGAAGATTTTATCCGTGGGACAGATCACAATGGATATCTGCAATTCATACCTGAAAACACTGGACGGTTACAGTTTTAAAACAGTTGAGCAGAATGTCTGTGGAGTAAGGCATTTCCTGAGGTTCCTGTATTCTTCTGGAAATATACCGGACAATTATGCAGGAAAAATCCACATGCCGCCTGTTTCCAGGAGTGCAAAAATCCCATCGGCATGGCAGGCAGATGAACTTAAAGCAATGCTTGCAGCCATTGACAGGAACAATCCCATCGGAAAGCGGGATTATGCCATGATCCTTCTCGCATGTGTGCTCGGGCTGCGGATCGGCGATATCAAAAGCCTCCGTTTCAGCAGTTTTAACTGGGAGGAAAAAAAGCTGTCCATCATCCAGCATAAGACGCATAAGCCATTAACCCTGCCGGTGCCCGATGCTGTCGGCTGGGCAGTGATCGATTACATCAAAAACGGCCGCCCGCATTATTATGAATCCGATATCGTATTTCTGAAACATATGCCGCCGTTTGACCCGATCGGTGACGAAAACCATATGCAGCGGCAGATCATCCGCTACATGAGAAAGGCAGGTATTGACCAGCGGGGCAGAAAGCATTCCGGATTTCATTCCTTAAGACATTCTGCCGGATCCATGCTGCTGGAAATGGAAACTCCCCTTCCGGTCATTACAGATATCCTCGGCCATTCGGATTCCGGTACAACCGCCGTCTATCTCAAAACAGACCTTCAGAAACTGGCCGAATGCGTGCTTTCTCCGGAGGGTTTCTGCCATGAATGATACGGTTTACTCAAGTGTTTTTAAAAAGGAGTTTCAGGATCTGGTAGACCTGAAAAGGGCGCTTGGTTTTACATACCATACAGAGGCCTGTGCATTCCGCCGGATTGATTCATTTTTCATTGAAAACAGGCTCTCCACTAAATGTGTCACAAAAGAGTTATGTGATCTCTGGTGCCGCAAAAGAAGCCACGAGTCTGTCACCAACCAGGCCGCACGCATCAGCACGCTCCGGGTTTTCTGCAGATACCTGGATGACATAGGAATCCCGGCATACATTCCGCCAAAGGGATTTGTCAGAAAGTGTGCCAGATATGATGCACATATTTATACGGATGAAGAACTCCAAAAATTCTTTGCTGCGGTTGACAAAAGCCAGTCGGTACCGGGTGAATGTCCTTACCGCGGTGAGGTCATGCCTGTTTTTTCCGCATTCTCTATACCAGCGGCATGAGGGTTTCAGAACTCCGCCTGGCCAGGCTCAGGGATTTTAACCCTGATCAGGGCTGTATCACTCTACAGGGGGCTAAAAACCACAAAGACCGTATTGTCCCGCTCCACCCGCTGCTCACGGCCAGATGTATAGAGCTGAAAAAGAAGATTCATTCTTCTTCTCCGGAGGATGAGTATTTCTTTATGATACGTCCCGGCCAGCCGATGCCCCTGGTAAATGTTTACCGGAACTTCAGGAGGTATCTGGAAAATGCAGGCATCCCACATACCGGCCGCGGCCCGCGCGTCCACGACTTCCGGCATACCTACTGTGTAAACCTCCTGCGTAAATGGACAGATGAGGGGAAAGACCTTATGGCTTATCTGCCATATATGAAGACGATGCTCGGCCATGAGGGATTTGAAGGGACCGCCTATTATCTCAAACTTACAGCGGAACGTTTCCCATATATAAAGGAATGTCTAAAATCATCCTTTCCAGACCTGATAAAGGAGGTGTCTGTCAATGAACAGGAATTCTACTGATTTTGCCTGTCTTGTCACCGGATTCCTTTTATGTAAAGGATTTTAAGCGGGAACTGGTTATAGAATTCCTTGAATGGTACCGCCAAAAAGGTGCCGGCATTCAAGCCGCAAACCAGAGGCTGGCCGCCATAAAGGCATTTGCCGGCTATGCCCAGTTTGAAAGCATTGAATGCATTGCCCCGCTGCAGGAAGTTGCCGGTATCAAAGCAAAAAAAGCACCGCCCGGGGAAGTCTCATTTTTGACGGTGGCGCAAATGTCCGCACTCATAAACAGGCCGGATGTCAATACCCATACCGGATTCAGGCACCGGGTAATCCTTACCCTGCTGTATGACAGCGGCTGCCGTGTCCAGGAACTGTGTGATATAACGGTTGGCGATGTTTTCCTGAATGCCACTTCCACAGTCCGCCTTCACGGCAAGGGCAATAAAAACCGCACCGTGGTAATCGCAGATGAAACTGCAGCCCTTCTAAAGAACTATATGCAGCGATATCTGCAGGGGGCACCTGGGACACAGCCCCTTATCACAAACAGGTGCCGCCAAAGGATTGACCGTGACGGCATTGCATACATCATTAAGAAATATGCGGAAGAGATCCACAGGGAAGATCCTGCTTTTCCAGAACATGTCCACTGCCATATGTTTCGGCACAGTAAAGCCATGCATATGCTGGAAGCCGGAATAAATATCATCTACATCCGGGATTTTCTTGACCATGAAGACATTTCGACAACAATGGTCTATGTCCGGGCGGATAACCGCCTGAAAAATGATGCTGTTAATAAACTGGCCCCAAAGGTCACAGGAGAAACAGGACTGCCTGATTGGAGTAAAGATAAAGATCTCATGCAGTTTCTGAATTCTCTGAAATAGTGATTATTATGCCGAGTTCAGTAGCTGCTGGTATTAATAAATACTAAGCTGGCAGGCTGTATCTCGGCATAACATCTAACTCCACATAAGGTTCCGTCTGTTCGCCAATCATTGCAAACATATATATGCATTATGCACTGGTATGGTGGCTCAAGGAAAAGATACAGCCAAAGGCTAAGGGATTCTGTGGGCTGGTGGTGTATGCGGACGATTTTGTGGCCTGCTTCCAATATAAATGGGAAGCGGAACGGTTCTACGAACAGCTGAAAAAGAGAATGGGATACTTTGGACTGGAACTGCAGGAAGACAAAAGCAGGCTGATTAAGTTCGGCAGATTCGCCGGACAAGACGCAAAGGAGAAAGGAAGAAAATTCCTGTTCTACTGACTAAACCGCAGGAGCCAGCGCAAAAGCTACACATGGGAGGATTTCAGGGATTTCATGAAAGCAAAGCCGCTGGTGGCACCTAAGATATATGTCAGTATTTATGCTTGATAACGGCTGAACAATCAGCCTTGCAAAGAGCCGGATGCGGTAACGCCGCACGTCCGGTTCCGTGAGGGATATGTCCTGTAAGGGGCATATCTACTCGACCAACGTGGAATTGTAAGTACCATATCGTTTTTGCACCGAAATATAGAAGAAAAATAATATATGGAGAGTTGAAACAGGACATAGCAAATATTTTAAGCATGTTATGCAAGCGCAAAGAAGTGCATAACAAGTATGGCAATAGACATTTTTGGTGCAGAGGATATTACGTAGATACAGTAGGAAAAAATACCCCTTCTTTTTGCTGAAAAAGGGATATTTGCACATAGACGGCCATCATAAAATGAACCGCTATGCGACAAAGAAGGATTGGGTTAGCTGGGATTGCGATACCTGATTAGCTTATAACGGTATTCGGTTGTATCGCTTCAGGAATCTCCAAGGCTGATGCCGCTCCTTTCCCATCTTATTTTCTGGTCCCGTCCGGGCCGATGGTGAAACCGTCAATAGTGGTATTGATCGCTATAGAGCCGTCTGCGTAAAAGTAATACCACTTGCCGCCGATCTGTTTCCAGCCGCTGGTGAACATCCAGCCGTTATTGTCCAGCCAGTACCATTTTTCGCCGGCTTACAGCCAGCTGGTGGCGAGCTTGCCGTTTTTCATGTATTGCCAGGAGCCGCTGTGGTTCTGCATCCAGCCCTGGGCGGTCTGCGGGTCAATAAAGACATCAGGGCGGCTATGGAGGGAAGCCCGGCGGCGGATTCCCTTACCACCATTATGGGGAAAGCGCAGGTTACGGCGGAGCAGATGGCATCCTATCTGAAAAAGAAGAATCCGTCTGTGCCGCAGTCTGTTCTGGATATGATTCCGCTGTACCTTTCCGAAGGTGAGGCGGAGGGCGTGAGGGGAGATATTGCTTTTGCACAGTCCTGCCTCGAAACGGGGAATTTCACTTTCTCCGGCTCTGCGGTCAACTTAAAGCAGAACAATTTCTGCGGTCTTGGCGTGACGCAGAGGGGCAAAACAGGGCTGGCCTTTGACACACCACAGCTTGACATCCGGGCGCAGATTCAGCACCTCAAAGCCTACGCTTCCACGGATGCGCTTATCAATGAAAGAATTGATCCACGGTTCCGCTATGTGAAACGGGGCTGCGCTCCCTATGCGGAGTGGCTCGGCCAGAAGGAAAAACCGCAGGGGAAAGGCTGGGCGGCAGGGGAGAAGTACGGGGAGAAGATACTCTCCATCCTGAAAGCCATTGTCAGCGAAGGGAAAGTGCAGTTCATGGAGAGCCTTACCCTTTCCGCGCCCTACATGGTGCGCGTGGCAATCCCCGATCTGAATATCCGCCGCGGCTCCGGAACGGATTTTCCCAAGAGGGGCAAATTCACGGGTGTGGGCATTTTCACCATTATCGAGGAAAAGGACGGATGGGGGCTGCTGAAAGCCTATGCGGAAAAGCGGGATGGGTGGATTTCTCTTGCATTTACTACCCGGATTTTAGGGGAAATGATACACAAAAGACGGGGCATATGTTTGTGTATCATTTCCGCAGATATTCCTTGATAATCCTGCATTTTGGAACAAACATGTGTACTACGGAACAGGGAAGGCCCACCCCGTTTCCCAAATTCACAGGGCAGAAAGGAAATGCAAATGAAAACAGAAGAACTGGATACCATCAGGGATGCCGTCCACAATGCACTGGAGGCGGTGAGGTGCCTTGGAGAGTTGGAGAAGAAGGACGTGCTGGGCGATACATAAAAAAAATAAAACGAGGCATTCTGCTGTTCAGTGATTAAATCAACAATATTTTCTGAAAAATCATAATAGATATAATCTGTATAGTATGCTATACTGTATAACAGATAGGAAAAAGGTGAATCAATTGATAATATAAAATCTGTTGAGGAGGAATTGGATATACGCTTAAGGTGCTTGATGGCTATACCAGACCGGTTATTTCAATTGGAGATGATGTTACTTGTCTTATAGATACAGGGGCGGATGCACCTGTGTGGACGCAGGGAGCGGAAATTCTTGAAGATGTTTTTAAGGCGGAGTTGGTTAGCGGCAAAAAGTTTATACTTTCCGGTTTTGGGAAGGAAGCAGAAATAGTAGATGTATATAGAATTTTTGATGTCGAACTCAGGGGAATGGATAGTGACAGAGTAATTTTTAAGAGCATGATTGTTGCGTGTACGAAAAGGCCGAGTATGATAGCAAGTTTGATTATTCCCGCAACTGCGTTCAGTAAAATGAATTATACAATACGAAATGTTGGCGTAAAAGAGCCGATAGTTCAGATAGAACATGACAAAGAAGAATATGCTGTTGGGTCATTTTTCAATAACAGGGGTGACAGATTTGTAGAAAGGGGATATTCATTTGCAAATGAGGAAAAAGGATACAGGGAGAACGAGGGTATTGAGCTTTAAATATATCTAAAGCTAATGAGATTGCGACGACATTTTTTCAAAAATGGATTATTATGGTCTGGTAATATTTGAATGAATATCAAAATGCACAAAAAACTCTGCTATACGCAGAGTTTTTTGTGTACACATATAATTTATGGAGTATATATTTAATGTATCGGCAAAAACGCTCTTATACATAGGGCATCTACGATACGTTAAGGAAAGTTGAATTTGCGCAGTTTTTAAGCCAATGTACCATGATTGTTCAACGAAAAAGAGCAGCATGATCCTGATCTCCAAAAACGACCTGAAAACCTATCTTGGAGGGAACCTGGAAGGGAAACTGGTCGAGGCTTACAAAATACTGCAGGCTGAGGCTTTCGGCGAAAGCTGAAATTTGAAACGGAATACCGCAGAATAGAAAAGTAAGTCTCCGGGCTTGTTTTTCGTTCCGTGAAAACAGGAAGCAGCCGGATTTTGCGGTACAGATTCCGGGAATGGAAGGCGGCATTTATATAAGAAAGCACCTGTATTGCTTGACTTTACGGGCTTTCAGAGTGATTAATAGACTATCAAAAAGAAAGGAGCGGATGCAGAAGATGATGGCGGAAAAGGACGCGCAGATGGGGCAGTGCCGGAAGAACAAGGGCGTCTGTTCGGACGACCTCTGGCGCAGGAAGATGCGCTGCCAGTGCGGACACGCCTTTGCGAAGACCAAATGGCACACCAAGACGGACTTCATTACCTACACCTATAAATGCTATGACCAGACCCGGACGGGGACCATAGCGGCAAGGCTTAAAAACGGCCTGAGCATTGAGGGCGTCTGCCGCTCGCCGCTGGTGCAGGACTGGAAGATGTACACGATGGCGCAGAAAGTCCTCCACGCCGTCTTTGACGACCCGGAGGGGACGCTCCTGGATGCGGCGGCGGTGCTGGGGTGCGGCATTGCCGGGGTGGAGCAGTCGGAAGTCCTGCGGGACAAGGAGGTCATAGAGGAACAGCTTAAAAAGAGCGCGGCGGTATGAGATGCTCCTTGACATGAGGATGAACAACGAGATACCGAAGGAGGTATTCAGCCGCAAGCAACAGGAGGTTGGGGAGCGGATTGCGCAGTACGGTGACGTGGAGTCCGCCACGGAGGCGGACGTGAGCGGCAAGCTGGAAAACCTGCGCAGGCTCATGGGGCAGTTCACCATGCCGGAGGACGGGGAATTTTCGGAAGAACAGATGGATAAATATGTGTCAGGGGTGAGGGTTTATGAGGACCGCTTTGAGTGGCTCCTAAACTTAAGCCCCGATGCAGGAGGGGGACTGGATGATGCCGGTTCCCCTGTTTATTTTAAGAAGATAACGGTCACGCCGGATGACGAGAGGTCGTGGTTCAAGAAACACCCACAGTGGTCGAAATCCAATAGGTACGCGGAGCTGGAGGTATGGATATTCATTTAAAACGTAAGAGAGACAGGGCGGAAGGGCTGTGGGCGCAGCCTTTCCGTCCTGTCCGGCTTTTTTGCAGTTACAGTTCTGTTGTCATTTCTTTTGCCTCTGTCGGCAGGCATTTCCCCAAAAACATGGCCTTACAGTCGGAAAACCCAAGCAGATAGGCGAGCATCCCAAACCGGGAGCCGAGCGCGTTCTGCTCACTGACGTAGCGGTCGATCAGCAGCCGGATTTCTTTTGATATATCCATCCTGTCCAGTTCGCCGGAGTATATATCCGACTTCCGGAGAATCGCCTGGTATTCCCCGTCACCGCTTACAATGCCGTTCATGCGGGTATCCATCAATTGGTATAATGCAGAATCCTTTTCCAATCCAACCCCTCCTTTCTTGGTGTCGTAGCTTACCTTTGTTTTGGCGGGATAGCAAGTGAAAAATAAGTTATAAAAAATTCATAAAATGTTTTGTTGCATTAACCGATATAAGAT
>VSNR01000089.1 GCA_009774345.1 Lachnospiraceae bacterium
TACTATATTTTAATACTAGAATGAAATTCTTTTGGAGTCAACAGACATTGCATAAACTTCCAAAATTTGTTATGATGGAGTTGCTGTTGTTATGGTTTACGAAAAAGGAGTGACAGATTGTGATGAACTGGGAAAAGAATGTGCGGAAGGTAGTGCCTTATGTGGCGGGGGAACAGCCCAAAGATCAGAACGTGATCAAGCTGAATACAAATGAAAATCCATATCCTCCGGCGCCGGGCGTAGCAAATATAATACAAAATTTTGACTGTGAGGTCCTGCGCAAGTATCCAGACCTTGACATGTCTGCGCTGGTGGATGCGCTTTCAGCCTATCATGGACTAGACAGCGGACAAGTGTTTGTCGGTGTCGGTTCCGATGATGTGCTCGCCATGTCTTTTCTGACATTTTTTAATTCGGGGCAGCCGATATTGTTCTCGGATATTACGTATTCTTTTTATGATGTATGGGCGGACCTGTTCAGGATACCCTATCAGTGTCAGGCGCTGGATGAACATTTTTGTATTCAAAAAGAAGACTACATGAAGCCAAACGGCGGGATTGTCCTTGCGAATCCCAACGCGCCGACAGGGGTTATGACAGAGTTGTCCGTGCTTGAGGAGATCATTGCGGCAAATCAGGACGCAGTGGTCATTGTGGATGAGGCGTATGTGGACTTTGGCGGCAGAAGCTGTGTGTCCTTGATTGATAAGTATGACAACCTGCTTGTGGTGCAGACATTCTCGAAATCGCGCTCACTCGCAGGAATGCGCATCGGCTATGCGATGGGCAGTCCAAAATTGATTCATTACCTGAATGATGTGAAGTTTTCCTTTAATTCCTATACGATGAATGCGCTGACAATCGCGGCAGGTGCGGCATCGGTGGCAGATGAGGCGTATTTCAGGCAGAATCTTGCGAAGGTGATCGCGACAAGAGAACGCACGAAGAAGGAGCTTGCAAGGCTTGGCTTTACGTTTGGTGATTCCATGACGAATTTTATCTTTGCGGCGCATAAGACAGTGCCGGCGCAGGAGATCTTTGAGGCGCTTCGTGCCAATCAGATCTATGTGCGGCACTGGAACAAGCCGCGCATAGCCAACTACCTGCGCATCTCAATTGGAACAGATGAGGAGATGGACAGACTGATTGCATTTCTTGAACAGTATTTAGAAACTGTAGAAAAATAATAGTTAGAAAGGGTTACAGATTTCATGGTGAAAGAGTTTATTGTAAATGTTCTAAGAGGTATGGTCATTGGCATTGCGAATGTGATTCCGGGTGTCAGCGGCGGAACCATGATGGTGTCAATGGGCATCTATGACAAGCTGATTCTGGTATTGACGCATTTTATCAAGCGCATGAAGGAGGCCGTGGCACTGCTTGTTCCCATTGGAATCGGCATGCTGCTGTCGATTGCAGTTTTTGCAAAAATATTTTCAGAGATTTTGTTTCCGCGGTTTCCTTTGCAGACCAATCTGTTTTTTATCGGATTGATTCTCGGCGGGCTGCCAGTTATCTATGGCAAGGTGAAGGGGAAAAGTATTAAGGTGCCGCAGATTCTTGCGTTTGTGCTGTTTTTTGTCATGGTGGTCGGCTTTGCCCTTGTCGGTGAGGGCGGCGATGCAAGCGCGGATATATCCTTTAGCGTGGTCAATGTGATCAAGCTCTTTGGCGTTGGCATCATCGCGGCGGCAACGATGGTTATTCCGGGTGTGAGCGGTTCTATGATTATGATGATTCTTGGCTATTACAATACCATTATTGATACGATTAATGATTTTATCAATGCGCTCAAAGATTTTGACATTGCGGCGATGCTTCAGACGTTTGTCGTGCTGGTGCCATTTGGCATCGGTGTGGTGGTCGGCGTTGTCGCGGTGGCAAAGCTCATTGAGTTTATGTTAAAGAAGTTTCCAGAGGTGACGTACTGGGCAATTATCGGTCTGATCGTGGCATCCCCGTTTGCTATTTTGATCATGATGCAGGTGGGTGCCATCGGCATTGTGGAGATTCTGACAGGAGTTGTGCTGCTTGCGGTGGGATTTGTGATTTCATTAAAATTAGGAGCATAGTTTGCGTTTGTTTTTTATGAGGCGGTGTGAATGGAAGCATATACAGGATTTGCCGGCGTGTATGATCTGCTGATGGATGAGACCCCTTACAGACAGTGGTGTGAGAATGTCGTACACGAGCTTGAAAAATATGGTATCTGTGACGGGCTGTTGCTGGATCTCGGCTGTGGTACAGGCACAATGACAGAGCTGCTCGCCGCGAGGGGATTTGACATGATCGGCTTGGACTGCTCGGAGGAGATGCTCAATATTGCCTTTGACAAGAGAGCACAGTCAGGGCAGGACATTCTGTATCTAAATCAGGATATGCGCTGTTTTGAGCTGTATGGGACTGTTCGGGCGGTGGTGAGTGTGTGCGACAGCCTGAACTATCTGCTGGAAGAGGAAGATTTGGTGTCGTGTTTTCGTCTGGTCAGCAATTATCTGGACCCAGCGGGGATTTTTTTCTTTGATTTTAACACCAGATACAAGTATGAGACGGTGATTGGCGACAGTGTGATTGCGGAGAACCGCGAAGATTGCAGCTTTATCTGGGAGAATTATTTTGACCCCGGGGATGGTATCAATGAGTATGATCTGACAGTGTTTGTGAAAAAACAGGAACTATTTGAGCGGTTTCAGGAAGTGCATTTCCAGCGGGGATATACTTTAGAAGAGATAAAATCGCTGATTGTGCGTTCCGGGCTGTCCTTTGTCAGGGCATTTGACGCGGACACGCTGGGGGAAGTGACAGCGCAGAGCGAACGGATTTACTGTGTTGCGCAGGAAAAAATAAAGAAAAAAGGATAGAAGGAGAATGTGTATGAATGACTATATCGTGCGTGCGACGGCGGCAAATGCACAGATCAGAGCCTTTGCGATGACCTCGCGGGCGCTGGTGGAGGAGGCGCGCAGGATTCACAATCTAAGCCCGGTGATCACGGCTGCGCTGGGGCGTCTCTTGACGGCGGGCGCTATGATGGGCAGTATGCTCAAGGGAGACAAAGATGTGCTGACAATGCAGATTCATTGCGACGGACCGGTGCGTGGACTTGCTGTCACAGCGGATGCGAAGGCAAATGTCAAGGGAACAGCACTAGAGCCGCAGGTGATGCTTCCGCCGAATGCGCTTGGAAAGCTGGATGTGGGCGGCGCTGTGGGCAATGGGATTCTGAGCGTGATCAAGGATATGGGATTAAAAGAGCCCTATGTCGGACAGACACAGCTACAGACCGGCGAGATCGCAGAGGATTTGACCTATTATTTTGCGACCTCGGAGCAGGTTCCGTCTGCGGTGGGGCTGGGCGTGCTGATGGAGAAGGACAACACCGTCAGGCAGGCAGGCGGGTTCATCATTCAACTGATGCCCTCGGCGGACGACGAGACGATCAATGCCCTAGAAGAAAAGCTCAAGACGATGGACAGCGTGACCAATATTCTCGATGCTGGCAGTACGCCGGAACAGCTTCTTGAGCTTTTGCTGGGTGGTTTGGGACTGGAAATCAACGACACGATATCGGCGCAGTATTATTGTGATTGCAGCCGTGAGCGTGTCGAGCGCGCCATCATCAGCATCGGGAAAAAGGATATTCAGGAGATGATTGATGACGGCAAGCAGGTGGAGGTACGGTGCCAGTTCTGTGATAAAATCTACAATTTTGAGGTAGAGGATCTTGAGAAAATGCTGGCGGAGGCGAAATAATCGCATTTCATTAATAGAGTGTTCCAGTCTCAGGACGGTCAGCATTGTCTGACACAGCCGCTTTGTCTAAGGCAGCGCTGATCGCCTGCATCAGAAGCATGGAGGTATAGCGGTTCTCCTCACCGTAGCTGACATTTTCAATACTCTGTTCAGACAATATGACTGCTGACAATTCAGAGAGCGTCGGGCTCATCAGCGGATATAAGGTCGTCACGGACTCGTCAAGGTTTGTCAGGGTGATGGAATTGATGTGGTTCTTGTCTACGGCAACCTGTAGCTCCACATGCGCGGTGCCAAGCAGCAGCGTGCTGGAATAAATCCCGGGAACATAAGTGTTCTGGGCGGTTGTATTCGTGTCCGTCGCAGTGCTTGAGGTCTGGTTTGCTCCGTCCGGGGCAGTGGTGGAGGGCGCAGTGTTTGTGTTTGGCGTGGTCTGTGAAGGTGTCTGCGGCAGCGTCTGTTCCGGCGTCTCCTCTGCATTCTGGGCAGGAACAGGAGAAGCAGTGTCTTTGGAAGGCATAAAAAGAGAGACTGCAACCATTATGATAAGTACACTCACAACCAGAAGCACAAGTGCATAGACAATTTCCTTTGAGCGAAGTACAATGATTTTGGTGTTAGAGCTCATGTAACGACTCCATTTTTGTTCTTTTTATAATGGTATGAAGGTCATGCCCGGAATATGCTTTGGGGCTGACAAAAAAGTTTGAAAGGAAAGGAATACAGCGTATGGCAAAATATACAAAACAGGACATCATCGCGATGGTGGAGGAAGAGGATGTAGAGTTTATCCGAATGCAGTTTACGGATATTGAGGGAAATTTTAAGAATGTGGCAATCACATCAAGCCAGCTCGAAAAGGCGCTGGGAAACGACTGTATGTTTGACTGTTCGCTTGTCAAGGGAATGCTGCCCACAGACAATGCGGACATGTTTCTGTATCCAGACTTGGACACGTTTACCATCTTTCCGTGGAGGCCCCAGCAGGGAAAGGTGGCGCGCTTTATCTGCGATGTGTACCGCGCAGACCGCACCCCCTTTGAGAGTGACTGCCGTTATATCCTCAAAAAAGCGCTGCGGGAAGCCGCACAGATGGGGTATACCTTTGAGGTGGGGCCGGAGTGCGAGTTCTTTTTATTTAATGCAGATGAAAATGGCTTGCCTACGACAAACACCAATGAGCAGGCAGGATTTTTTGATATGGGACCGCTTGACAACGGCGAGAATGCCAGACGGGATATCGTGCTGACCTTGGAGGATATGGGTTTTGAGGTGGAGGCGTCGCACCATGAGAAGGCGCCGTCCCAGCATGAAGTGGACTTTCGGTATGATGAGGCGCTCACGACGGCAGACAACATTATGACGTTCAAGCTGGCTGTCAAGACGATCGCCAAACATCACGGCCTGCACGCAACCTTTATGCCAAAACCGCGGATGGAGTTCTGTGGTTCGGGGATGCACATCAATATGTCTCTGCGCAAGGACGGCAGAAATATTTTTGATGATGCCGCTGATGAAAATGGGCTGAGCAGGGAAGCCTATTATTTTATGGGGGGGCTGATGAAGCATGTCAAGGGCATCTGCGCGGTGACAAACCCGCTGGTCAATTCCTACAAGCGGCTTCGGCCGGGGTTTGAGGCGCCTGTGTATATCGCGTGGAGCACGCTGGGCGCAAACACGCTGATCCGCGTGCCCAATATCCGCGGGGAGCACACGAGAATCGAGCTTAGAAGCCCAGACCCTTCCGCAAACCCTTATCTGGCGATTGCGGCGTGTCTGATGGCAGGGCTTGACGGCATCAGGAATCAGATCAAGCCAGAGGACAAGGTGATGGACAATATCAATGTGATTTCGGAGGAGGAGGCAGGAAGGCGCGGTATCAAAAAGCTGCCGACAGACCTTCTCGAAGCATGTGAGGAGATGAAGAAGGATCCGCTTTTGAGGGAATTGCTTGGAGAGCGTGTGTTTGAACAGTATTATGCCTCAAAAATTGCGGCGTGGAAGGAATACGACGCACAGGTGACAAGCTGGGAGATTGAATCGTATCTGTATAAGATTTAGTACACCATTCTATGACAATGAAAGTATTGGAGGTGTACAGTTGACAAATATTATAGTAGCTTTTGCCAAGATAGAGGATGCCAAAAGCGTCAAGAATATTCTGGTCAAAAGCGGATTTGGCGTGACGGCAGTCTGTACCTCCGGCGCACAGGCACTAAGCTATGCCGATGAATTTCATGACGGGATTGTCATAACAGGCTACCGGCTGACAGACATGATCTGTGCCGGGCTAAAATCCAATCTGCCAGAGGGCTTTGAGATGGTGGTGATGGCGTCCCAGCGGGTTCTTGCTGAGGTGCAGGGCGGCGGCATCATTGGACTTGCCATGCCGCTCAAGGTGCATGAGCTTGTCAGCACTGTCGATATGCTGTCACAGGGGATTGTCCGGCGCAGAAAGAAACGGCGGGAGAAACCAAAGGTGCGTGACGAGAAGGATGTTGCCATCATTGCGGGCGCAAAGCAGCTGCTGATGGCGAGAAATAACATGACGGAGGAGGAGGCACACCGCTATCTGCAAAAACACAGCATGGACAATGGCACGAATCTTGTAGAGACAGCGCAGATGCTTTTGGCATTAAAATAACAAATCGGTATCGTGGAAGGAGAGAATAGATGAATATCGTTTTACTATCAGGCGGATCAGGAAAACGTCTCTGGCCCCTGTCCAATGAAATCCGCTCCAAGCAGTTTCTAAAGCTGCTCAGTGATGCAAACGGCGGTCACGAATCAATGGTACAGCGCGTGTACCGGCAGATTACACAGGCTGGAATTCAGGCAAATATTGTCGTCGCGACATCAGCGACACAGGTGGAGTCGATCCGGGGACAGCTGCCAGACGATGTGGATGTCGTGGTGGAGCCAGAGCGCAGAAATACATTTCCGGCAATCGTGCTCGCCGCATCATATCTGGAATCAAGAAAACAGATGGACCCGGAGGAGACGGTCATTGTGCTTCCAGTGGATCCTTATGTGGAGGTCGCATATTTTGAAACCTTTCAGCAGATGGACGCGCGCGTGCAGCAGGGAGGAGCAGATCTCGTGCTGATGGGTATCAAACCGTCTTACCCTTCAGAAAAGTATGGGTATATTATCCCGGGAGAGGGCGGAAGCGTGGCCGGCTTTAAAGAAAAGCCCAGCGAGGCATCCGCGAAAATGCTCATCGAACAGGGGGCACTCTGGAATGCGGGCGTGTTTGCCTTCAAATTAAAGTATTTGATGAAAATAGCGGACAATTATGTAGACAGCAGGGATTTTGATGATGTGGTGGCGCACTATGAGAGTCTCAAGAAAGACAGCTTTGACTATGAGGTGGTTGAGAAGGCAGATGCGCTTGCCGTCATTCCATACAACGGGGAATGGAAAGATATCGGTACATGGAACACGCTCACCGAGGAAATGCAGGAGGAGAGCATTGGCGATGTGGTCATGGGGGAGGCGTGCATCAATACCCATGTGATCAATGAGCTGTCGATTCCTGTCGTGGCGCTTGGCACGCAGAATCTGGTGATTGCTGCGGGGCAGGATGGGATACTGGTATCAGACAAGCACAAGAGTTCGTATATCAAGCCTTATGTGGAGAATATTGACAACCGTCCAATGTATGAGGAGCGCCGCTGGGGAGAGTACAAGGTGTACGACTACAGCCAGTATGCCGACGGGACGAAATCCCTCACAAAGCATGTGACCATCAATGCGGGATGCGCGCAGGATTACCATGTGCACCGCTACAAAGATGAGGTGATCACGGTGGCAAACGGCGAGGGGGAGCTTGTGGTGGACGGCTGCCTGATAAAACTGTCGCGCGGCGATTCCATTTCGATTCGGAGGGGGCAGAAACACGCAATCCGGGCATTTCAGGATTTGCAGCTCATATCAGTACAGATCAGCGAGGACAACACAGAGAACGACACAGAGGTGTTCGGCTGGAGTTGGTCAGAAACATGAGAGGAACGTTAGAAAATAGAGGTATAAGAAGATGAAATTTACAAAAATGCATGGGTGCGGGAATGATTATATTTATGTCAATGGCCATAAAGAACAGATTGCTGCGGACAGAAAGCCCGAGCTGGTGCGCCGGCTCAGTGACAGGCATTTTGGGATAGGCGGGGACGGTGTGATCTTTATCAATCCGGGAAAGAGCGCCAGCTTTGAGATGGAGATGTACAACGCGGATGGCACGAGGGCACAGATGTGCGGGAACGGCATCCGCTGTGTTGCAAAATATGTGTATGATTATGGTTTGACAGACCAGACGAGCATCACGATAGAGAGCTTTGGGCAGGTGAAACATCTCGACCTCACACTGGGCGCGGACGGTAAAGTAGAGACAGTACGGGTGAATATGGGGGCGCCTGTTCTGACCGCTTCTGAAATCCCAGTGGTGTCTGACCATGAGCAGGTCATTGACGAGGAGATTGAGGTGGACGGGCAGCGTTACAGAATGACCTGTGTGTCGATGGGCAATCCCCATGCAGTCGTATTTTTGGATCATTTGACGGAGGCTGAGTTAAAAGCAGGACCTCATTTCGAGCATCACGCGCGCTTCCCAGAGCGGGTCAACACGGAATTTGTGCAGGTCATCGACAGAAATACGGTGCAGATGCGTGTCTGGGAGCGGGGAACTGGCGAGACGCTTGCCTGTGGAACCGGGTGCTGTGCAACGGTTGTTGCCTGTGTGCTGAATGGTCTGACAGACAACAAAGTGACGGTCAAGGTGCTTGGCGGCGAGATTCTGTGCGAGTGGGACCAGTCTGAGAACCTTGTCTACATGACAGGTCCAGCAGAGACTGTGTTTGACGGTGAGATCGCATTGCAGGAGGAAATGTGAGATGCTTTTCCCAAGTGAGGTTTTTTTGTTCGTATTTTTTCCAATCGTACTGGTGGTCTACTATGCATTGCTGAGAAAGACGAAGACGCTCAAAAATATATTTCTGCTGGCGGCAAGCCTTTTTTTCTATGCATGGGGGGAGCCAACGTATGTCTTCTTGATGATCGTGACAATCTTGGTCAACTGGATTTTTGGCATTTATGTGGATGTGTTCCGCGAGAAAAAGGCAGTCGTGACGGTGCTGTTTGTGCTGCTGGTGGCAGTCAATATCGGAACACTGGGGTGGTTTAAGTACAGTGAATTTACCGTGCTGCAAATCAACCGTTTCCTGCACACAAATATTCCAGTGCCGATTGTGCCGCTGCCAATTGGCATTTCCTTCTATACGTTTCAGGCGATGTCGTATGTGATCGACGTGTACCGCCGTCGCGGAAAAGTCCAGAAGAATCCTTTGCAGGTAGGGCTTTATATCGCACTGTTCCCACAGTTGATAGCGGGGCCTATCGTGCGCTATGAGACGATTGCTGAGCAGATTGAACACCGCACGGAGACGTTTGCGGATTTTTCAGCGGGCGTGTCCCGGTTCTGTGTTGGGCTTGGCAAGAAGGTGCTCATTGCAAACAACATGGCAGTGATTGCGGACAATGCGTTTGGGCTGATTATCAACCATGAGTTTCAGGCGTCAATGGGCATGGCATGGCTTGGCGCTGCCGCGTATACACTTCAGATCTTTTTTGACTTTTCCGGGTATTCGGATATGGCGATCGGTCTTGGGCAGATGTTTGGGTTTCATTTTGAGGAGAACTTTAACTATCCCTATATTTCCAGAACGGTGTCAGAGTTTTGGCGCAGATGGCACATCTCCATGCAGACGTGGTTTCGGGATTATGTGTATTTCCCGATGGGCGGCAGCAGGGTTTCGAAGCCAAGGGTGATTCTCAATTTATTTGTCGTGTGGCTGCTGACTGGAATGTGGCATGGTGCGAACTGGACTTTCATCGCGTGGGGGCTGATGTATTTTGTGATTCTGACGGTGGAGAAGCTAACAGGACTTGGCAAAAAAAATTACTGGTGGGGTCATATATACACGATGGTTCTGGTGATGATCGGATGGGTGATTTTCCGCTCAACAGGCATGGGAAATGCCATATTGTACATCAAGGCAATGTTTGGTATCGGTGCGAAGGGAATTATTGACAAGGCGGTGTGGGCATATATCGCACAGAACTGGATATACTTTGTATTTGCAATCATCGGCTGTGCGCCCATCATGCCGCGGATAGACGAAAAACTGAAAAACAGCCAGATCTGGCAGGTGGTCTATGCGGCCGGGATTGTGGTGTGTCTGGTCGTCAGTGTATCGTTTATATGCAACAATGCGTACAACCCGTTTATATACTTTAATTTCTAAAAAGCCTTATGAGGACTGTTGGAAAGGACAGGAGATGAAATGAAGAACAGGGACAGATGGATTACGATTGCTTTTCTCGTTTTTATATTGGTGATACCGCTTGTGACGGTGGTGCGCGATCTGCTGTCAAGCCGGGAGGAGCATACGCTGACAGACGAGGAGCAGGCAGTCTTAGAGCAGAATGGTACTATAACAAATAATACAGCTGTGAATGGGGCGCAGGATAAAGCAGAACAGGACGCTGCGTCCAAGGAGACCGGATTTGCCAGACTGCAAAAAAGCATCAATCATTTTACGGACGGTTTATTTGGCAGGACGAAGCTGATCGGATTTAACACGGAGCTGACTTCGCTACTCACCGGCGGGACTTACATTGAATCGACACAGACGCTCATGGGAAAAAATAACATGTTTTTTTATAAGACGGAGCTGGACGGACATCCGATTTGGGATTATATGGGCATCAATCATTTTACCGAGGAGGAGATGGCGGCGATCGCGGCAAATCTTGCGGCGACGAGGGAGCATCTGGCGGCAAGAAATATTGAGTTCTATACCATGTGTATTCCAAATAAAGAGATTATCTATGCGGAAAATATGCCGGACACCATCGCGCGGGTCAACGAGGTATCACGCGGGGAACAGCTTTCAAATTATTTGAATGAGAATACAGATCTGGTGTTTGTCTATCCGAAAGAGGCGCTGATGGCGAACAAGGACAAGGCACAGCTCTATTACATTACGGATTCCCACAGTAATCAGATCGGCGCCTTTGTGAATATGCAGGAGTTTTTCAGAACCGTCTATGGCACCCATGCGGAGATGGACTCGGTGCGCTTTCGGACGGATGCGACGGATTACTCGGGTGATTTGGTCATGATGGCGGGGCTTTCGGACAAGTACAAGCTGGATACAGTGTATGTGTTTGAGCCGGATTCTGCGGATGAGGCACAGTACCATGATCAGGTGCTGCTGTATGTCGGAGATTCTTTTGGCGGTTTTCTTTCTCAGATCTGCAAGGGATACTATAAGGAAGTTTACTGGGAGGATGCAAGGGATTTCCAGTACAGTATGCTGGACCGGTATGAGCCAGATGTCGTGATCTGGGAGCGTGCGGAACGATATTGTGAAGTGTTCCGGGAGCCGATTTTGATCAAATAAAAAAATGTCCAATAAAAATACATAGGAAGAAACGTATCTATTAAGGAATTGTAGGAAAATAAGTGATGCAGATTGCGCAGGATATTGCGTCAGTTATTTTTCTACAGTTCCTCAGTACTGGGAGGGGGTCCGTGTGGAGGAGAAACAGTTCGATGCGTGCATGGAGCGCATGAAGTCTGGCGACAAGGATGCACTGCATGAAATATATGAGGCGTATCTTGGATATATTTATGCCATTGTACGTCAAACGGTATCAAACCGTGAAGATGCGGAGGATGTCACCAGTGAGTTTTTTATGAAGTTATGGCGCCTTGCAGATACATACCGCGGAGGGAAGGGACACCGCGCATGGATGGCGGCGATTGCCCGCAATATGGCAGTGGATCTCACAAGAAAGACGAAGCGGGAAATCCTGACGGAAGATTTTGCGGACAACATGACAGAGGCGGCATCGGACGCGTGTGTCGAGCAGGAGGTGCTCTCAGATCTGAGTCTGCGGCAGGCGCTTGATACGCTCAAGCCCAAGGAGCAGGAGGTTGTCCATCTCAAAATTATGGGAGAACTGACATTTCAGGAGATAGCGGATATTCTTAAAATTCCACTTGGAACAGTAACTTGGCGATATCAGAATGCGATCAAAAAGTTGAGGAGATACGGTTATGAGTAAGGATTTGGAGAAAGAATACAGGGCGCTCATGGACAGCGAAGCGCCTGATCTGTGGGCACGCATCGAATCAGGGCTTCAGGAAAAGAAACCAGTGAGACAAAAAAAGACCGCAGTCCTGCGATGGGCAGGTCTGGCGGCAGCGTGCGCGTGTGTGGCGCTGTGCATCCCGGTGCTAAAGAGCCGTCTGCCACTGGGCGGCAGTACGTTTGACGCCGCGGCGCCCAATCTGGCATCTGATATGGTGGTTTTGGAGTGCGCGCCGGAGAAGGCGGCACTGACAGCGGCAGAAGGGGCTGCTGCGGGTGGAGCAGACGAGGCAGTGCCTAAGGCGTGTGACCAGCCAGCAGTGATGAAAGGTGATGCGGGTGACGAGAGCGGCATCGTATTGCCAGAAGACATTGATTCAGACAACGGCATTGAGGAGGATGTGACCGTGCAGGAGATCGACAGTGTCATTGTCACAGCCCAGATTCTTGACATAGATCTTAGAATGAACAGCGGTATCATGTATCTGGCAAAAGTCGTCTCTTCGGAGGATGTGACCGTGCAGGCGGGCAGTGAAATCAAAATCTTTTGTTCTGCGCTGGCAGCAAAGGACTTGCTCAGTCTGGAACAGTCACAGGCTTATGAGATGACACTCATCAAGGAGGAGGCTCAAGGTGAGGAGGATGAGATCATTTACACGTTGCAGTCAGCAGTCAAACCGTAGTTTACACACAAGTTTTTGCGATCTGTATGAATACGAAAGAAGCATCAAGGAAACAATGAGAGTATCGGGGTATAGGAGAAGGTTATACTGGCAGTCGAAAAGATTGACTGCTCAGTATAATGTGATGCGCACAGCCGCATAAGGAAATATGCCACTTCGTGGCTGCGGCTGGCGCGATACTCACGGCAGATTTCATCTGTCTTGAGTATATTATCAAAAAAAGGAGACAATTTTATGAAAAAGAGGATAATGATGAATAAAATAGGAATTGCAGCAATCGTGATGACGCTTTCCCTGTCAATGCTGACAGGCTGCGGAAACAGCGGCGACAGAACTTCGGATGAGGTATCGACAGAGGAAAATGCGGATACGGCGGGAATGGTGCATCTAAATAGTGTGGATGAGGTGTCTGCATTTATGGATGAAGTGTATGGGGGCGTGGCAGAGGACCTGCTCCCGATGGAAGTGCAGACGACGGAGCTTGACTTGGGAGATACCGACATGATTTCGTATCATACGGGTCTGTCGGACTTGGACGGGATTGAGGGCATTTATTTGTCGGAGTCTATGATGTCCTCGACAGCCTACAGCGCTGTGTACATCAGAACTACGGATGAAGCGGATGCAGAAGCGATCCGCAAGCAGCTTATGGATAACATCAATCCGGCAAAGTGGGTCTGTGTCACAGCAGAGCAGCAGTATGCAGTTTTGCTTGGGAACGATATCTTTTTCGTGATGGGCCATCAGGACACGGCATCCGCGGTGCTTGAGAAGGCAATCGCGGCGGCGGAGTCGCGCAATATGAAGGTTTCTGACAAGCTTGAGAAGGCAAATCCAATATAAGCAGGTGAGGCACATATGCTGTTTTCCAGTATTACATTTTTATATGTATTTTTGCCATTTACCATACTGCTCTATTTCTTCGTGCCGCAGAAAGGGCGGAATTTTGTACTGCTGGTGATGTCACTCTTGTTCTATGCATGGGGAGAACCGGTGTATGTTCTCCTCATGCTTGCACAGATCGTCATCTCCTATGTACTTTTGTGGTTTGTGGACAGATTCAGGGGAAAAAGAGCAGCCGGGATATTTTATATTCTGTCTGTTCTTTTGCCGTTTGCGGCATTATTTTACTTCAAATATTTTCAGTTTTTTATGGATGTGGTGTTTGGTATCAAGACAAAGACGATCGCGCTGCCAATCGGTATTTCGTTCTATACGTTTCAGATTGTCAGCTACTGTGTGGACGTGTACCGCGGCAGGGTAGCACGGCAGAAAAATCTTGTCACCTATGCAGCGTATGTGACGCTGTTTCCACAGCTGGTAGCAGGGCCGATTGTGCGCTACAGCGAGATCGAGCGGACACTCACAAAGGGCATCGACTTCTCGGCGTTTCATGAAAACTTTGAGCGGGGAGTGGTGCGGTTTGCGGTCGGTCTGGGCAAAAAGGTGCTGATCGCCAATGTGATCGGTGAGTTTGTGGCGGAGGTCGCAGCCCTTGGCACGCGTGATCTGGTGCTGTCGTGGGCGTATGCCGTCGCAGTGTCACTACAGATTTATTTTGATTTCTCAGGATATTCGGACATGGCGATCGGGTTAGGCGGCATTCTTGGCTTTTCATTTCCAGAGAACTTCCGATATCCTTTTATCTCTGGGAGTGTGACGGAGTTCTGGCGGCGGTGGCATATTACGCTTGGCGCGTGGTTTCGGGATTATGTCTATATCCCGATGGGCGGCAACCGGGTCTGTATGCCAAGGTGGATTTTGAATATTCTCGTGGTCTGGCTTTTCACAGGACTGTGGCATGGCGCCGGATGGAATTTTATCACATGGGGGCTTTTGTTTGCGGCGCTTCTGGTTGTGGAGAAGGGCGCAGGCAGGGTGTTTGCCGGCAGAAAGTCCACAGCAGGGTCTATAGACGGGAAGCGATTTTCAAAAAAGAATTTGACAGGGGCTGCGGCAGGTATTTTGAAGCATGGGTATGTGGTTTTTGTAATACTGGTGAGCTTTTTGATTTTTCACAATGACAGTCTGGCGGACGCCTTTTCGGACATCCAGTCGCTCTTTGCGCAGGGGAGCCGTATCGCACAGGATGCAGGGAGTGTGGAGCGCGCAGTATTTGCCTATGTGCTGCGAAACCGTATCGTGATTCTCTGTATTGGTTTGATTGGGTCAACGCCGCTGCCGTTTTGGCTGTGGACGAAGCTGCGGGAGAGACTTCTGACTTGCAGGATTGGAGACAGGGCCGTGCATGTACTCATGGGATTGATGGTGCTGGGACTGATGGTGCTCTGTACCGCCTATCTGATTGACGGCTCGTTTAATCCGTTCTTGTATTTCCGGTTTTAAAGTTTTATAATATATCTTTTTTCCCCTGAATTGATTTGGAGGTGGTTTGGTGAAAGAATGCAAGTGGAAGCAGCGCATTACGATTTATGGGTTTGTGCTCTGTCTGGTGGGTGTGATGGTACTGATGGTGATTTCCCCCAAGGAGACCGTCTCCCGCGCGGAGCGCCGCC
Source organism: Lachnospiraceae bacterium (assembly GCA_009774345.1). Lineage (GTDB taxonomy): Bacteria > Bacillota > Clostridia > Lachnospirales > Lachnospiraceae > COE1. Next base: position 15,106 of record VSNR01000089.1, read on the forward strand.
GTCTGGCAGAGAAGCCCCGCCTGACAGCAAAGGGCCTGCTGGATAAGTCCTTTATGGACGATACGGAGAAGTATTTGCTCGATCACTTTCCATTTCGAGACGGGCTGCGGCGCATCAAGGCGTATTTTGCCTATGATGTGTTGCAACAGAAGGAAAATAATGACATCTATGTCGTTGATGGACACGCGTCAAAGCTCGAATATCCGCTGAATGAGTCGTCTGTAAAGCGGCTTGCCGCCAAGATGAATCAGCTTCGGCAGCAGTATTTTCCAGAGCAGACGGCGCGGTATGCTATTGTGCCGGACAAGAATTACTTTCTGGCAGAACAGAATGGTTTTCCGTCGGTGGACTATGAGCGTATGCGTAGTCTGCTGTCGCAGGAGCTTCAGACAGTCAGTGCGTCGGACAGCGCATTTGCGTACATGGAGATCACTTCGGGATTGACAATTGACGACTATTATCATACAGATACACACTGGCGGCAGGAGCGGATTCTCGACGTGGCGCGCTGTGCGGCTGACGCGCTTGGCGTGGGAGAATTTTTGTCTTTTTCTTCAGGCAGTCAGGCGGCATTCACACAGAATCAGATCAAGGATTTTTATGGCGTCTATTATGGTCAGGCGGCGCTGCCTATGGAGCCGGACACGATCGTATATCTCACAAGTGAGGTGACGGATGCGGCGCGGGTGTGGAGCTTAGAAGAAAATATGCAGAGCGGCAAAAATGCTGGCAAGGTAGTGCTGCCGGACGAGGAAGGTGCTGTCTGGAAGGCGGTCTATCAGACGGAAAAGCTGGAAGATGAAAAGAGTCTTGACAAGTATGATGTGTTTGTGGGCGGCGCGTCCTCCTTGCAGGTGATCCGAAGTCCCAAGGCAGCGGCAAAACGGCGCCTGATTCTGTTTCGGGATTCCTATACGAGTAGTCTGGCGCCGCTCTTGTTGGAGGCGTATGGGGAGATTGTTCTGATTGATTTGCGCTATATCGACTCAGCGCGGATTGGGACGTATGTTGACTTCGCGGGGGCGGATATTTTGTTTTTGTATAATACGTCGATTGTGAATCACTCGGAGATGTTGAAGTGATGGAATAGAGGAAAGCTCTGGTTTGTAGAAATCAGGGCTTTTTTGATGTTTACATTTTCCTGAAATGCTCCTTTTTAATAAATGACCGGTCAATGAAACAAAATGTCAATATAAAAAAGGAGATCACAAAGATGGATACAGTAAGAATAGAGCTAAGATTATACGGCAATGGCTCGATCAAGACAAGCTGGTATAAAGTACCCGGTGCAGTCCGATATCATGCGTATATGACACAGAGCGGAAAGTCAGGATATCTATATAATAACCAGAACCTCACCGTCAATTGTTTCGTGAGTCCTGACAGGCTGCCGACCAATAAGGATTTCAGGATGTATGTCGATGCTTACAACAGTGCCGGCACAAAGATCGCATCTGGAAATAGTTATATGAAAATCACATCCTATACCTATGATCCGAAGAAGGTGCCCAATAATGTGCCGGAGCTTAGAGGAATGACGCCGCCTTCCATACAGTCTAAGAGTGCAACACAGACCAGTGCGACAATCACATGGTATGCCCAGTCCAATGCGACAGGATATCGGATGAAATTTGACAATAGAGTTTATGAACTCACAGGCACAAGCAAAACCTTTACCGGGCTGAGTCCAAATAGAAGCTATACATTTATGATGCTTACAAAGACGCTGGATGGGGATAGCGCCTATGGTGCAGCGCAGACGGTGACGACACCGCCGGTAGCGCCCTCCAATATCAGTGCAGTGAGCACGACAGATACCGTGACTGTCAGCTGGAATAAAGTGGCAGGGGCGACCAAATATACCATCAGCTTCAATAACAGGATCTACACGGCATCTGGTAGCAGTACTTCGCTGAAAATCAGCGGATTGCAGCCGTGGACTTCCTACAATTATAAGATTTGCTGTCACAGTGCAGACGGTGCCGGAAATTACAGTTCGGTAAAGAATATCATGACACAGCAGAAGCCGCAGGCGCCCAAAGTGCCGGCAAATATCAAGAAGAGTGCTACACCGTCCAGTGCGACGATCAGCTGGGGCGCAGTGTCCGGCGCGACGGGCTATGATCTGAAATTCAATGGCAGCGTGTACAGCCAGACAGGAACCAGCAAAACCATCAGTGGACTGCAGCCGGACACCACATATAGATTCCAGGTGCGCGCCAAAAATGCAGCCGGCACCAGCGCATACAGCACAGAGCAGACCGTGCGGACAACCACCAGGACACCATCCAACATTACGAAAAGATCCACCGAGAGCTCTGTGACAATCAGTTGGAGTCCGGTATCCGGCGCGACAGGGTATGATCTGCTGATTGACAACAGGAACTACAGCCAGAAGGAGACGACCAGGACGCTGACTGGACTAGGGAGAAATACAGCCCATAAGTTTCAGGTGCGCTCCAAAAACGCAAATGGTGTCAGTCCATACAGCCCAGAGCAGACTGTGACGACCGCACCTTATGTCCCAAATGTAGATGCACCGCAGTCATCAACTTATGATACAGCGACTGTAAGCTGGTATAGTGAGCAGGGGGCGACAGGTTATGATGTAAAATTTGATGGCACAGTGTATTCGGTACCATCTAATCAAACCTCCAAGAAAATAACAGGACTAAAGCCCAAGACCACCTATAAGTATCAGGTGCGTGCCAAAAATGCAGATGGAGCGAGTGCATACAGCAAGGAAAAGTCTATCACGACACAGAAAAGGCTGCCGGATATGCCCACAAATATCACTGCCACAAGCACAGATAAATCAGTGGAAATCAAGTGGGACAAGGCGCCTTACGCGACAGGGTATGAAGTGCAGTTCAACGGTTCTAGCAGCAGTGTGACGGAGAACAGCAAGAAGTATGAATATCTTAGATCAAACACCAATTATGCTTACAGCGTGCGCTCCCAAAATGCTGATGGCTATAGTGCGTATACGCCCAACAAGGGAATATTGGTGTTGCTACCCATTTTTCCTGACCCATAATTACCATGGTTGCCTGTCACAGAATTAACCGATATAATGACAT
>VSNR01000009.1 GCA_009774345.1 Lachnospiraceae bacterium
TATTTATGAATATTTGGGGGTACCAACATCTATATATAGTGCTATAAATGTTACCAACACACTTGTTGACTAACACCATTTTGAAGGTGTTAGTCAATAACTGTGTTGGTGACTTTGTTTGGCGGTTTATGCAATCACTTGAATCCCTATATTTATGAATATTTGGGGGTACCAACATCTATATATAGTGCTATAAATGTTACCAACACACTTGTTGACTAACACCATTTTGAAGGTGTTAGTCAATAACTGTGTTGGTGACTTTGTTTGGCGGTTTATGCAATCACTTGAATCCCTATATTTATGAATATTTGGGGGTACCAACATCTATATATAGTGCTATAAATGTTACCAACACACTTGTTGACTAACACCATTTTGAATATATACCGGACAAAAGACGTGGTAGAAAAGTCTTTCGACAACATCAAAAATGAACTTGATCTGGAAAGACTGCGGATCCATTCGGACAAAGCAATGGAAGGCAGGATATTTATAGGTTTTATCTCACTCATAATCACTTCGTATATAAGGAAGATAATGGAAGACAAAAACCTGTATTCATCATATTCGCTAAGTAAACTATACAGCGAATTAAAGAAACTTCGTCTGATCCAGTTTAAAAACGGGAAACAGGTGCTGACAGAATTAACCAGTAATCATAAGGCGATTTTCAAAGCGTTTAATATGAAAGTCCCGGTCCCCTCCTCGTTATAATTCAATGCGGAATTTAGGTTAAAAATAATGCCAAAACTACCATGCCCATCATCAACAGGCACCAAAAAGCGCTGATGAGCGTTGACGCAATATTCACAGGGCTGCGGCTTTCATCACTCCTGACACAGATACCGGAAAGGACGAAACCTGCCACGGCACTGACAACATTGACACCTGCCCAGACTGTATTCACCCCTTCAGGCAATATGATTTTAAGGAACACAGGAACAAGCGTTGCCGCTGGGAGAATACTGACGATCAGCGCCGCCATACTTAAAGTTTTCCGTTTTTTATTTTCCATGACCGATTTACCTCATTTCTTTTTTTCCAAATTGTATTACAGCAATCGTAAGTACCAATGCCAAAACCAATATCGCAGCCGGCAGGAACGGGAACAGTGAAAATGTCCGTATGTTATCTCCCGCCGTAAAATCATGTAGCGAACAGGATACCAGATAACCGCTGTAACAGTACGGCCAGGCAATCCAGACAGGTGTATTGGAAACCAGCACGCCGGGAATCACAAGGAGCAGGTTCAGCCCCACAGACAAAAGCGGCTTTTCAAACAGGACTGTGACTGCCCACATAGCCCCCAGGCATGGCAGCATGGTCAGAAACAGGCCGGCGCACCATTTCATCAGATAAAGGACAGGCAGTGTTTCCGTCACGCCCATTGTTTTTGTGGCAACTGTCCCGGCAATCACGAATACCGCAAAGAACACGGCCATCTCCATAAACAGATAAAATACCAGCACACAGAATTTTGCCATGGAGAGCGCATACCGGCTGACCGGCAGGGCCAGCATCTTTAAGATACCGTTATTCCCTGTTTCCCGCCCCGCAATCATCACGCAGACCACGATCATGGACAACGGCAGCAAATAATAAGAATAGACCAATGCGCTTTGAATGAACATGGCAGGCCACGCATTTGTATATTCCGGTGTAAAATACCGGCTTAAATTTGCAACCCCGGAGGAAACTACTAACAACGGGGCAGCAAAAATAAGCGGTATCATTTTTGATCTCTTTACTTTCGTGAATTCAATTCTCAGAAGTTCCAAAAAGCTCATATTAAATTCCTCCAAACATTGTCTTATTCATAACGCAGCTTCTTTGCCATCCACAGCCCCACGCCGAGAAACAGCAGCGATGCAGCCGCAGCAGCGACGGCAGCCGTCATATCCGGCTCTGCGCTCATGGCGACCGCAGGCTTCAACATAATAACAAAGGGATGGATCAGCAGCAGATCAAAATTTATATTTGCCAGTGCCATGCTGCTCAAAAACCCGGCTACGCCAATCCCCAGCGGCACCCACATATTTTCCGAACGTGAGGAAACCAAAACCATAAATGACAGTACCGGCATGGAAGTAAGATACGAATACCCTGCAAATTGAAGCAGGGTTTCCATTTCAAATGCTCCCTGCGGCAGGTCTTTCATACCAATAAACGCAAGCGCCAGATTCTCTAATGCTACCGCCACAAAAAACATTGCCGATAAAATCAGGAACTTACAAAGGTACATTCCCGGTACGCTTATGGGGAGCATATACATCTTTTTAACTGCATTCTCTTTAAATTCCATGTGATAGACCATGCAGGCGGCAACCACAATTCCGAACATGTTCAGAACCACAATCATACCATAAAGCTGTGTCAGCAGAACATCCATAGGCGGAAGCGGCAGATTCAGCAGGGTATCTTTCCTAATAATAAAATTTGCAAATGCATAGAATGCTCCCAGAATACCAACTGCCGGCAAGACAGGAATCGCACCCGCCCGTTTTTCTTTCCGAAGCTCAATCAGGAATGTCCTCATAACTTTGCCCTCTGCTTTCTGTCAGGCAATGCCCTCATTGCTTTATTATCCTGATCCACCATGGAGAGGAATACATCCTCCAGATTGTTTGCAACAAAGCCGGTTTTTACTGCCGTCTGTCTAAGCTCATCAAGGCTTCCCTCAAACAGGAGTCTCCCATGATTGAGGATTCCAATATCATCAGCCATCAGCTCGATCTCTGACAGCATGTGAGATGAGATCAGAATCGTGCAGTCATAAAGGCCGGGCAGTGACTTCACCAGCTCCCGGATCTCATGGATGCCGGAAGGGTCAAGGCCGTTGGTAGGCTCATCCAGGATCAGGATAGGCGGCCTCCCAAGAAGCGCCCCAGCAAGCCCTAAACGCTGTTTCATTCCCAGAGAATATTTCTTTGCCAGCCTGTCTCCAAATTCCGTAAGCCCAACTAATTCCAGCGCATCCTCCACGCTCTCCTTCGGAAGTCTCAGGATACGGCGTATCACATCAAGATTCTCCCTGCCTGTGAGGTTTGCATAGAAAGACGGGGCTTCAATAAAAGAACCGATCTCCTTCAAAATATCCATCCGGTCTTCGGGAAAATGCTTTCCGTCAATGGAAAAACTCCCCTTTGTAGGTGCGGTCAGCCCAAGCAGCATTTTCATGGTAGTGGACTTTCCCGCCCCATTCGGCCCGAGAAAGCCATAAATACTGCCCTTGCGGATATGAAGGGAAACCTGATTGACGGAAACAAAATTTTTGTACTTCTTTGTCAAATGTTCTGTTGTTATCATATAATCCATAGGTGACATCTCCTTTCAACAATTCCATGATACACCCCCAACCTGACTTTAACTTTCCCGTGTCCTTACTTTTACCTTACTTTTTTGGGGATTCGTACTTTTAGCAAACGGAATATGGTATACTATGCATGGAGGTAATCACACTATGGATCATTCATTTTTATTTACAAAAAAAATACTGTTGGTAGATGACGAGCCGGAGCTTCTTGAACTGGTGTCTGTTATCCTAAAAGAGGACGGATTTGAAAATATTATTACTGCTTCTTCCGTATCGGAAGGAATAGATGCTACCAGAACCGAAAAACCTGATCTTGCAGTCCTGGATGTTATGTTGCCTGACGGAGACGGTTTCTTTCTGATGCGGCAGATACGGGATTTTTCGGATATGCCGGTCATATTCCTGACAGCCAGGGACGAAGCCGCAGATAAGCTGGCCGGGCTGGGGCTGGGCGCAGACGATTATATCGCAAAGCCGTTCCTGCCTGAAGAACTCCTGCTGCGTGTCCATTCCGTCCTGCGCCGCTGCTATAAAATGGATGCCCCGGCAGTAAAACTGGAGGGCTGCCTGATCGATTTTGAGCGTGCGGAGGTGGACAAAGCCGGCGAGACCATACCGCTTACCGCCATGGAATACACCCTGCTTGAAACCCTTGCACGAAGCGCCGGGAAAATAGTCACTCTGGATGTGCTGTGCGAAGCGCTCTGGGGAGACAACCCTTTTGGGTATGAAAACAGCCTGAACGCCCATATCCGCCGCATCCGTGAAAAAATTGAATCCGACCCGTCAAAACCTGTTTCACTGATCACGATCAAGGGGCTGGGATATAAACTGAATACAAGGAAGTGATATCATGAAATCATTTAGCAGATATATCTCAAAATATTTTGTTTCTTTTTCCGTCCTGATCTTTGGGCTGGTACTTTTCAACCTGCTCGCATTTATCTGGACATTCCACCGTATTGTGTTAAATGATTACAACGGTTTTTCCCCGCAAAATATGGTGGCGGATGTAAACGCTACTTCCGGGCCGGAGGGCATCACGGATGAAATGGCGGACACGCTCCGCTCCCTGGACATATGGGCCATGTTCCTTGACAGTACCGGCGGCCGCCTCTGGTCTGTGGAACTTCCCGCAGATATTCCCGCAGACTATTCCGTGCAGGACGTGGCTGCGTTTACAAAAGGCTATCTCTGCGATTACCCTGTCTTTATCAGGTGCAGGGAAGACGGCCTTCTGGTACTCGGTTATCCGAAAGGAAGCTATTTCAAGATTACCGGGAATTACTATCCAATGGATATTGTGAAGATGATTCCTGTTTTTTTCTGCGTGGTGCTGACCATTGACCTGACGGCGATGTTTCTTGCCTACTGTTTTTCGCGCAAAAAAATCATACGCCTCACAGAACCCATTATTTCTGCCATTACATCACTTTCAGAGGGAAAACCGGTATCGCTCGATCTGTCCGGAGATCTGTCCGAAGTGGCTGACAGTATAAACAGAGCGTCCCGAATCTTAAACCGCCAAAACCAGGCCCGTGCCAACTGGATCAGCGGTGTTTCCCATGACATCCGTACCCCCTTATCTATGATTATGGGATATTCCGGAAGGATAGCAGGTAATGCCGCCGCAAATGACAGCATCCGGGCGCAGGCAGAAACCATAAAACAACAGAGCATGAAAATAAAGGATTTGGTACAGGACTTAAATCTGGTATCCCAGCTGGAATACGATATGCAGCCTGTCCATAAGGAACCCGTGCGTCTGTCCAAACTGCTGCGCTCTTATACGGCAGAACTGTTAAGCACGGAACTTTTCGGGAATTATCCGGTTGAACTCCATATTCCCCCTTCCGCCGAAACTCTCACCTTGAATTGTGACGCCCGTCTGATTTCACGGGCAGTGGGGAATCTGGTTCAGAACAGCATCCGCCACAATCCGGAAGGCTGCAGCATTGATCTTTGCTTAAACTGCACAGCCGACACCATCTGCCTGTCTGTATCAGATAATGGCGTCGGCCTGTCAGTCGAAAAATTGAAAGAACTAAAAGAAAAGCCGCATTACATGGAAAGCACCGATGACAGGCTGGATTTAAGACACGGCCTCGGACTGATCCTTGTCCGCCAGATTGTAGACGCCCATAAGGGAACAATGCAGATTGAGAGTGAAGAACAAAAGGGCTACAAGGTCACTTTAATCTTTTCTAAATCTGAATAGCATAGAAGGACAAAGCTCTTAGTTCCATTCCACGTCAACTAATCGCTGCAGTTATGAAAATTCAAGTTGCAACTGAATTTATGAGACTAATTTCCTCTTGATTATAACATGGTTTAGCGGAATTTTTTTCTGCACCGTTTCTTTTTCCGCTTCTTCCACTTTCTGGCTTGCAATTTCCGCAAAAGTCTTTCCTGTTTATGCTTTCCTATCAAAAGAGGGCTTCTTCTCCAGATAATCTGGCAGTTCTGAAATTTCTGCCCCTACACTGTTCTTAACAGAACGATACTCTGTCCAATAGATAGAATAAAATTCATCCTTTTTGGAAAGTTCTGCTGGTGTCATTTCATAGCTCCACCCATTGCCTGTGTTAGACAGTGCTTTTACACCCTGGCATTCAATAACAGCACCATAACCGCCCGTTGTTAAAATCGGGCAAGTCAACGTGCCGCCACCTGCCAATGCAAACATTTTTTCAGCAAGACTGCTTCCCCTGCCATCAGCCGCCTCCAAAAAATCCAATAATGTCAATTCCCCAATCCCTCTACATTTAGGGTTATTATTCTGATTTTTCATAGCATTTTTAGCCTGTTGATACAACATCTTCCTATCCGGTGCAACATCAGATAAATATTCCGCCCTTAACTGGAGAACCTGTCTGGAAATATATTCTGATTCTGTTTTATTTGTTGACAGAGCTGCCTTTTTTGCCAGTTCCCTGATTTCACTGGTAAACTCCGCCTTCGATTTATTAGATTTACCTGCCGATGGTATGTAAGACCAGTTCGGCTCTCCCTTTCCGGTTGTTGCAATGGTAACATTCTTTATGCAGCTGACAGAGCCACTTACTGATACGCTCATGAAGCCTACCTCCCCAATAAACAGTCTTTACATTCCTATCATTTCTCACATATTGAAAAGCGTACTGCATCCGCATATTTATATGAAACGTAGTACGCCCTCCCCAATATGTACTTTATATCTGCAAATCTATTGAACTGCCTGAAACAGATGACCTTTTCACAAGTTTGTTGCCACTTTTGGCAAGCTGACTTTCTACACTTTCTCTTGTAATGCCGTCCAATGCGCCGGACGGAATCGGCTTTCCAAGCTCCCACTTAGGATCAGCTTCCCGTACCGCCGCATAAAATGTGTTTCTGTATGCCCGTTCATACTGCTCCATAGTATATCCCGCTGCTAATCGGTCATTTTTCTCCGTCTTTCTGTACAGATTGTCATATACATCCCTGCGCTTTGTTGTATCGCCATTGTGAACACCGTTTTCCTGTAAAAACTCTTTTTTCGTCAACTCAAACATTTCGTCTTTGCTGCTTTCCGAAATGGAAATGATACGTTTCTGACGACTTGCATTTTCATCCGTCAATACAAGTCCGGCAAGCCCGTTTCTGGGGTTTATAAAATCTCCGTCCTTATCGTAACATTTCATGGAATTTTTAATGCACTGAATATTTGTGTACATTGCACCATTTCCTGCCCGCATCATTTCTTTTATTGCCGCCTTATATTGCTTGCTGTTCGTATCAATGCCCGCCGCCTTTAACTGTGTCTGTATAGAACTGCTGTTTAACTGCGACAACTGAAAGCTGCCTATAATACTTGTACCTTTTGTGCTTTTTGTTCCAAACATACTTTCAAATAAAAAACTGTAATCTGTAATTTTTGACATAACTTTGTCCTCCTTGATCCTGTTCTTAAAATCCGTTTTCACTTCTGCGCATATACTGCACTATTACTTTTATTATCGGAAATCTGTATTAAAATCCTATACATTTATCCCGAGGTACAGATTTTTTCCCTGAAGTACAGATTTTTATGTTTTTTCTCCAAATCTGCTCTAAATTATCCTAAAGTACCCTTATGGTTTGCGCCATCCCGCCTACCGGTTCAGGATCACATCACTGTAAAATTTCCCGCCATCATTTTTATAGAGGACGCTGCCCCCGTATTTCTCCACACACCGCTCTACGTTCAGGCAGCCGATTCCAGTGCCTTTCCCGCCTGTGCTAACCGGTTTGCCGTTCTTTATCCTTACTTCCTTTTCCACACTGTTCTCTATGCGTATGGATAGCATCTCATTATAGTTTCTGATATGCACCTTAATATAACGCTCCCCACTGCACTTTAAGACAGCCTGCATTGCGTTTTCCAGAAGGTTCCCAAAGAGCGTTGTCACATCCACCGGCTCTATAAACCCAAGTCCTGTGCTTTTCACCCTTACCACGAACCGGATGCCGATGCTCTCCGCCGCCTGCTTCCTGTCCGCAAGGAGGATGTTCAGCATCGGGTTGTCGGAATATTCCTCCGGCACAAGGGGCTTCAGGATGCCCCCGATCTGCCTTGTGTACTCCATTGCCTTATCCGTCATGCCTGCTTTATATAGCTCCTCTATGGAGCGGAGATGCTTGCTGACATCATGGAGTACTTCAATAGACTTTCCGTATTTCTCCCTCTGCCTCTCATAATGCTCAAACTGCATACTCTCCTGCTGCTTCATCATGGCAATCTGGAACTCCAACTCATTCTTTTCATCTCTCATCTTCATAAAGTAAAACAAATATATATTAACAAAAACAATACAACTCAGATTTATGCAAAGCAAAAAATAATCAGTTCCCCGTGATGCCATAAAAACAGACACAATGGTACCGCCGATGCCATATTCTAACATTGTAAAATAAAAAAGATACTGTAGCCAGCTCCGTCTGTAATCCTTTTTCCAAAACTGTCTCAGCAGGATATGGTAGAAAAATATCAAAAAAGGTTTAGAACAGACAACCTCAACACTGCTTTTTATAAGCAAATTTTTCGGTACAACATCAAAACAATTCATCAAAGAAGCAATTCCCCAGATACTGATGCTGTCAAACAGACCGATTATCCAAAAGAAACATTCGCTTTCCAGCACCCTTCTCCATTTCCTGTCGCTTTCATATAAAGAAAAACTGATGATGCCAAATACCAGAACAGTTGCTATACCATTCCATACAACACTATTTATCAGGTTTACCAACGTCAACACTGCTATTGCTGCTACTGTAACAATTTTATAGATGACCGGATTCTCAAAAGTTTTCTCATAACGGTCATTCCAGAATTGGCTCATCAGACTGACAATAACTGTACATGATAAAAAGCAACTGAACAGATATACTAAATTCCCCATATCCTTATACCCCGTTATGCTCGTCCATATTGTGTATGTATTCATTAAGCATCTTCTTAAATTGTGACACTCGCTTTTGGGACAGAGGCACTGTCCCACCGTCCTTCAAGATAATCTCATATCCTTTGATTTTCGCCACATTACACAGGTTCACAAGGATTCCCCTACAGCTTATCTCAAAACCGTAGGGCTGCATCCGCTCCTCCAGCCCGCTGATGGCATCCGGGTACTCGTACACCATATTTTCCGTCACGATTTTAACCTTCTTTTTTGCCTTGATGTATTCAAAGTACAGGATCGTATCAGTAGGAAGCAACAGGATAGGTTTTTCCGACAATACACCGTTTTCCTCATAAGATACATTCCTGAATTCCAGCCGCACCTCCTCCTTTTGGTACTGCCGCAGGAATGCCTGCAGCTGTTCCTCCAGTGCTTCCGCCGATACCGGCTTTTCCAGAAAGGCAAAAGCATGTACGGTGTTCACCGCATCCATGCAGTATTGTCCGAAATTGGTGGTATATATGATCTTTGCGGAATGGTTCCGGCTGTAAAGCTCCTGCCCCGTTTCTATCCCGTTCCTGCCCTCCATCATGATATCCATGAAAATGAGATGAAATCTATCATCCGATTGTAGCAGCTCCCCACCGGAGGTAAAGTTCGTAATCCGATATTCTTCTGTGTATTTGTCTAAAAGCGGCTTCAAGATACCTGTGAGGTTATCCCTGTCCGCCTGTTCGTCCTCGCAGACTGCTATCTGAAGCATTGTTTCATGCCTCCTTCCTTAATACCAAAGCAATCATTTAACGATTTATCCATTTCTCAGTCTTTCCACTATCGTCTTTTTATTCAGCCATTCAGTCATCCATACCGCAAGGATGCCTGCAGCTGCCGCGAAAAATACTACAATCCCTATGCTCTCCCACACAAATACCCGAAAATCAAATCCGGTAAACAGAGAAGATACATTTGCCGCCATAAACCAACCGACAGTCAAAATAATGACCATAGCAATGCTGCCTGGCCGCATACTGTCTTTAAAAAGCATACGGCAAAGCTGCTTTCTTGTCATCCCGATAGACTGCAGCATGGCTATCTGAGATTTTCTAAAAACGACATCCATAACTATGGTATTGACCAAATTAGATATGCCAATCAATCCCAATACAGAGGAAAAGAATAACCCGATAATCAATACGGAGTTTTTTTCCTGTGTATAATATATTCTGTCCTCACTCCGGGTTTCAATACTGATCTGCGAATTATGTTCTTTCCGGATGATTGCTTTTATCTGCTCTACTTCTCTTTCATCCAGCGGTCTTTGGGAACGTACCTCCATTGCTGCAATATGCGATTTATAATTCGGATAGATTTCTTTAAATATATCGTCATTCATAACAATGTTGCTCAGGGATAAGTTTCCGGCAGCGTATGGATCATCCCCCTCCATAACTGCCATAACTGTAAAAGTTTTAGTCAGATACCTCTCCATAGTGTCATCATAGAAATCTATTGTAAGGTTATCCCCTGCATGGACTTTATTGCTGTCTTGTATGGTTTCCATAATATATTTATAACTGGGGCTTTGGTACAATATGTAATCTCCCTGTGCGAACAGCGTACTATCTACTCCCCCTTCTATCACATGAAAATATTCGCTTTCACTCTCCAGCCTGTCCACCCCTATTCCACTGATTTCCAGTTTTATATCCCCATTATCCGCAAAGTACAATGTATCTGCCCCTCCAGATACCGCAAGGATTGCATCTACCTCCCTTTTTAACGCACCGCTCTGTCTTATCTGGGCATAAAAACGATAGTACAGTTCCATGCCTGCCATATCCATCTCATCCGGCATGGTTCTGCCTTTATAGATTACGTCCACGTCCTGCACAAAAGGTAAAGCCTTCACTTGTTCATAGGTCTCATAGCGGATTGGATGGTATTCATCCTCCAGCGCTTCGAAATTAGCATGATGCAGAATCCGGCATTCTTCCTGATTATGTCTTTCCACCTCTGTATCTACATTATAACCGAATACTGCATTCCCTACAGCAACGAAAATAATCCCACTCAGGGAAACTGAAAGGACTGTAACCAGCCTTTTCCTTTTATGGGGAACATATCGGGCGGCATCAACTGGCGACAGGGATGCAGCTTTCCTTATGATCCCCAAAGAACCGATACGCAGCGTGACCGTTGTAAACAGGAAGGTAAATGCTGCAACCACTACTGCATTCGCCCCCTTAAAGTACATGGAAAAGGATGTCATGGCAAGTATCCGAGGTGACAGGACAAGCCCCAGAAGGTATCCGAAGCATATCCCGGCAGACATCCCCGCCAACGATAAAATCCATATCTGTCTGCGGTAAATATAAATCATCTGCTTTTGTGTCGCACCAATTGTTTTCATCATGCCAAACCATTCCACATCCATTGTAATTGATATGGAAAAAACATTATAGATAAGAAAATAGCCACTCACCACAATAAGCAATGCCAGCAAAATAACCGGAACTACTGTTAAAAGAGAATACAAAAAATTATTATAATGCCTTGTCTGCACATAATTTGCCCCTACCTCCTGCCTAATCTGCTCCAATTTGGAATATACATCACTTTTTAATGCTAATGGATTTAAATCGTTAAATTTGATGTAGATATAATCCCTGCCCGCCTCCAGACAAGGATTTTTCCATTGAATAAAACCAGCTGCCGTATATATTTCCTCGTATATGCTGCTTAAATTTTTTATGGGATTCCCATATACACCGCAGATTTCCATCGGCACGGCTGTTTCCTCTTTAGAACCATTGTCAGACGTTACCACAACATATAGTAAAAGCTGTCCTCCGGCATTTTCTATCCCTAAGCGCTCTGCCAGTGTATCTGAAATCATAATATCATTTGAATCCTGGGGATAAGTTCCTGATACCGGCATGATTTTATTATGACAATAGTACCCTTCATCCGGAGCCAGCAACTCTGTCTGGATGCCTGTAAATTCATCATTTTTCAAAGAAGATGAGCTGCATGAGAGTACCAAATCAGCCCATTCCACATTTTCCATCTGTACAATTTTCTCATAGTGGTCAGGCGTTCCTATCACTGCCCCGTCCTCATAAGGTCCGGGAGCCGCTTCCGACGATTCTCTCATAGTGGCAATAAAACTAAGACCTGCCGTAAATACAAAAGACAACAGCAGCGCAGTAAGCGCTATAGCAATCACCATTACAAGATTGCGGCTTCTATGGGAGGACAGCTGCTGTGTTGCTAATTCTTTAAGAATCTGTTTCTGTCTGTTTTTGCAGAACATAAATTATCACTCCTTTATCAGTTTTCCGTCCTTTATATGTAATATCCTGTCCGCTTCCGCTGCTACGGCTTCATTGTGCGTAATCATAACCATAGTCTGCCCCAAATCTTTCAGGGTTCTTTGGAGCAGTTCCATTACTTGTCCACTGGTTTCCGAATCCAGATTACCCGTAGGTTCATCTGCCAGGACAATCGCCGGTTTAGTAGATAGGGCCCGCGCAATCGCTACCCTCTGCTGCTGCCCGCCGGAAAGCTGGTTTGGTCTTACCCGCAGCTTATCTCCAAGCCCCAGTTTTTCAACGAGTCCTGCCACATACTCCTCGTCCACATTCTTACTGCCATCCAGACGAATCGGTAAGATTATATTCTGATATACATTTGCCTCCGGAAGCAGGTTATAATTCTGAAATACAAATCCTATATTTCTCCGCCGAAAAACAGTCCGTTCTTCGTCTCCGAGTTCTAAAAGGGATTTTCCCCTTATCACGACCTTTCCGGAATCAGCCGTATCAAGCCCACCCAATAAATTCAAAAGTGTAGTTTTTCCAGAACCGGATGTTCCTACAACCGCAACAAATTCTCCTTCATCTATCCCGAATGAAATATCATCCACTGCTTTAACCAGATAACTGCCTTTTCCATAGTATTTTTTTAGATTCAGTGCTTCTAATAACGCCATTGCTTATCTGCCTCCTTGTATATTTTCATTCAGGTAAATTATACATAAGTAACCTGCATATTTCATTCGTAATGCCCGACGTACAGATTTTTTCCCCGAAAAACAGAAAAAAGACTAGGGAAGGCACTTAACAAACCTTCCCCGACCCTGTACAGCCACATATCAGATAGCAGCTACTGCCTCGCGCCTGCCATATTCATACATTTTCAAGGATACCAGTCTGGTAATCCTCCATGCCGTTCAAAATAGTTTCCACATCACTATCCCCCAATCCTGTAAATCGAATCATCAAATGTCAACATCACATTACTTCATACATTCTGTTTATTTTCAACAATGCTATCTTTAGTTTTATTGATAGTCATAACCAATTTCTCAAAAGACCTTTTAAATCTCACATCATCTTCCTCTGTCCTTTTCTTCGGGCCTTTTAAATGATTCTTCCCCGAAGCCCTCCTTGCTTTCTTGCTCAAATGCCGCTCCATAAGCATCTGGTCTATATTCTCATCTGTGTACCATTTCCCGGACTGATGTATCGCATATGCTCCCTTTCCCAGAGCCATTGCAGCCACGCCATAATCCTGAGTTACAACAATGTCATTTTTCCCGCAAAGATTTATAAGTGCAAAATCAACGGCATCCGCCCCTGCCCCGATAATTTTCACTTCACTGTAATCAGAATCCAGTACATGATTGGTGTCGCACAAAAGCGTAACCGCAATATTATTTTTTTCCGCCACCTGTTCCACAATCGGGATTACCGGACAGGCATCTGCATCAACATATATTCTCATCCGATTAGCTCTCTCCTTGATCATCAGGCTCCCATATATCAGGTTTTAAGCCCATTTCTTCCCATGTGACTCCATAAGGCGCTCCACCAGAAGTATAGCCTGCTATATAATAAAAAGTATCATCCTGATCCTCATGGAATACCGGATTATCCTTCTGCATTCTTTTCTGTTCACGAATCTTCTTCCTTTTTGCCTTTTTAGCTCTCTGTATATCCTGATAGGCTTTTACTGCCGCCTTTTCTCTGTCAATCTGTTCTTGCGTCAAAGATACACCTAATAACTGCAATTCAGCAACGGCTTTCATGCGGTCTACGGCAAATTTCTTCCTATATGCTTTTATGATATCCCCGCCGTATGCTGTACCGTCATATTCTGCCACCCACTTTTCTGCTTTTGCCTTGCGGTCTGCAAATTTCATCGCTTTCTTAGCCGCTTTGCCTTTTCCCTTTTTCATAGTACATTATTCTCTCTTAACTAAAATCCAGTATTTATTTGTCCTCAAACATCGTATCATAAATCAGCACTGGCAAGCAATGGATAACGATATTCTTTACGAATATCGCTATCCCCGCTCCGGCACCTTACGGTCCCGGCTGATCAGCAATACCCTCTGGGGCAGGAAACACCCCACCTGCGCCGTGCCCCCTAACACTGCTTCCACAGCTTCCAGCGTGTTGTCCGGCAGTGCGGCAGGACGCGGGGCCTTTCCCGGCTCCACGATCAGAATGTCCATTTTTTGCTTCATGTTTCGTTGTCCTCCTTTAAATTTTTTGTCTATGTGCAGCCCGTAAAGGGCTTCACAGCTATGAAAAAATAACCAGCGGAAAGAAAAAAGCCCAATGGCTTAACCGCTTCCAAAACCTGCGGCCATATCGTGGCTCACAAGGCTTGCATAATACTGGCTGATGGTCACAGGCGCATTGAACAGCGCCGACAGGGTATAAGCCCGGATATTGCCTATCAGTGTTGTATTCCTGTCAAGGCAGTCCATGACATACTGGATATGCCCGCTGTCCAGCTTCAAAAAGCGGCTCTTTACCACCTCCGTACTCATATCCCCCTGGTTGATGCGTATGCTTTTCCGGCTGCTGCAACAGGTTTCCGCCATCAGTTCCACAAAGCCGTCCAGACGCTCCCTGTCATATGGATGATCATGCAAAAGATAATCATAATCAATGTTCTCTTTTATCAGTTCACGGTAAGCCTCCATCTGATCTATCCCATCCATCCCATATCCTGCAGGGGAAGCGTTATCCACAGGCAAAGCCCCGGCCTTTGCCGGATAGATGGATGGATCAGTATCACTAAAATCAGTATTATTTAAGTCAGTATTATTAGTTTGTGATTTCCGCATTTCTTGAATTGTGATTTTCACATCCCCTGATTTGTGATTTTCACAATTCCTGATTTGTGATTCCGGCTGCCCCGGTTTTGCCCTGCAAATGAAGTTCTTGACGTATATGACATTGGGTTTCCCCAGGCCGCGCCGGACGCGCTCGATCAGACCAACGCCCTTTGAACAGTCCAGCTCATTCAGGAGCTTGTTTGCCTTCTGCTCCGCGCACCCAAGCGTCTCCATCACATCGGCAATCGTGAAGATGATATACACGCGCCCCTCCCCGTCAAGCCAGTTGTTCTTTACCGAAAGCCCCATGCGGTCAAGCAAAAGCCCGTAAAGCACCTTTGCCTCTACCGATACCCCCTTAAAGAGCGGGTCTGTAAACAATATTTTCGGGATGCGGTAAAAGCTGTACTGTTCCGCTTCGTTCCCATAGTAATAATCCAGTTGTAACGGCATCGCTGCTGCCTCCTTTTCCTGCAATTTTGACAACTAAAAAAGCCCCGGCATGGTAAAAGTCGCCGGGGCATGATCTGTCTGGTAAACGCAAAAAAGCCGCCCGGTAACTGCCATTAGTCAGTCGCCGGACGGCTTTATGCGTTTTATGTATTCTGTGTTTTCCACGTTTCCAGAAGGGAAAAAATGACTTCCTCCATCTGCTTCGCGGTATAGGTCTGGGGGAAATACTGTTTCAGCCTGTCATTTTTAAGCGTCACCTGCACAGGCGCGGGCCTCTCCTCCGTCAGGATGGCATCCATCACATTCCTGTCAAGTTTTTCCTCCTGACTGTATTTTTTCAGGCGTTTCGCCTGTTCCAGCGAAGGGACGGCCTGTAATTCCCCCATAATCTCCATAAGTTCCCCCTGCTGCTCCTGCGTCAGATAGGACAGTTCCACGGCAGGGTTAAAGGGCAGCTTCTTATCGTCCACCATCTGGAGAAGTTCCGGGAGAAGTTCTGTCAGCCGGATAAAACGGTGGATGTTGCGGGCGCTGTCATTGGAATTTTCACTCAGCGCATCCACGCTGTACTTCTCGCCAAGTTGTCGAGAAGTATCCTTCACGCCCTGATGCTTCAATGCGTCCAGCTTCATCTTATACGCCCATGCCTTCTCGCTGGGGAACAGGTTTTCCCGCTGGATATTGCTGTCCACCATGAACAGTACCGCTTCATCATCATCCAGTTCCCGCACGATCACCGGCATCGTAGTTTTCCCTGCCAGTTCCGAAGCATGTCTGCGCCTGTGTCCGGCAATCAGTTCATAGCCGCCCTCCGCACGGGGCCTTGCAATGCCGGGGACAAGGACGCCATGTATCTTTATGCTTTCCACCGTGTCCTGCATGGTATCATCATCCAGCACCTTAAATGGGTGGTCTTTAAAGGGGAACAGTTCTGTAAGCGGGATTTCCTGCACGTTCCCGTCCCTTCCTGCCCCCGCAGGATTCCCGGCGGAGAACAGGTCATCAAATTTAGTCACCTGGATATTTTTTGCGCTGCTTTTCATCCCATCATCACCTCTTTCGTCAGTGCGGCATAGGCAGCCGACACTTTACCGGCGGGGTCATGGAGATAGATGCTCTTGCCCTCCGCGCTGGTTTCCGCCGCCCGCACGGAGAGGGGGATAATGCTGTCAAATATCCGCAGCTTTCCGTCATAATTCATGTGAAGGAGTTCCACAATATCCCTTGCGTAGTTGGTGCGCATATCCGCCATTGTGACCACTATCCCTGCTATGGAAAGGCGCGGGTTGATCTGCCGCCTGACTTTCGCAATCGTGCGGATAAGCTGCTCCAGCCCTTTTATGGAAAGATACTGTGCCTGCACCGGGATAATGACCTGATCCGCCGCCGCAAGCGCATTGATAGTCAGCATACCAAGCGAAGGCATACAATCCAGAATGATCGCATCATATTCCCCACGCACCGTATTCAGGTACTGTCGCAGGATTGTCTCCCGGCTCATGGTGTTGACCAGGGTAACCTCCATGCCGGCCAGTTCAATGTTTGCCGGGAGCAGGTCAACACCCTCCGCATGGTGGAGAATCCCGCTTCCAGGCGGAAGCGGCTTGTCCGTGATTATCCCGCCCAGGATAGCCGAAAGCGTGGTTTCCATCTGGTCGGGCTGCTGGTATCCCAGGCTGGCGGTCATGGAACCCTGCGAATCCACATCCACCAGAAGGACGCTCCTGCCCTCACGGGCAAGACCGATCCCGATGCTGATGGAACTGACTGTTTTTGCACAGCCCCCTTTTTGGTTACATAAACAGTAGATTGTTGCACTCATACTCACACCGCCTCTCTCACCCGGACAGTCAGGCCGTCCAGCCGTATATTTTTATGGCCTACCAGATAGTAGTCCTTTCCGTCATGCTCCACGCTTGTCCACACCCAATAAGGCACTTCCTGATAATCGTCTTTTATCAGCGCCTCAATGCCGCTCCCACTGGTATAATAATGGTCGCCTTTTGTCTCATACCTTCCGCTCCGGTTCTTATGCAGACAGCTTGTTTCTTTTACCGGGCGGGAAAGATATGCAATCCTGCCCGCCACATCCGAAAGTTTCTCCATGATCTCCCTAAGTTCGGTCTGGAGAAAAAGCTGCTGCCCGTCCTCATAGTCGATATGCAGCCCGCTCAGATCATCGTACTCGTCATATGTAGACAGCCTCAACAGGCTCCTGATGCTTCCATTCACCTTTTGGGTTTCCTTTAATACCGTGTTTAAATCTGCCATAAATTCTCTCCTTCTTGTTAATCGTACTTTGACAATAAGAAATAGGACTAAATCAGCCGCGCAGACACGATACTTGTCCGCATGAAAAGCTAATTTAGTCCTACCTAAACTTCAAATATTCAGTTATCACCCCTTTTAGACACACTTTTTACAACACCACTCGGCTTTGTGGTATATTAGTGTCAAGTTGCTTGATTTTCGGTTTTCTGGTTAAAAACAGGCCCGTCCTTATCCAATTTTGCTGTTTTCGCAGCAGTTTTTTCATAGGACTAAATCAGCGGAAACCCTTGATTTTACTGGCTCCTTGCTAACTTGACACTATATTACCATACGCCCCCCATTCCCTATTCGGATATTCCAGATACGGATCGCGCTTTGCTCCCCGTATCAGATAGTTTTTGATATTGACCGAATTGACAAGAATGTCATTGCTGTTTACGACTGCCCACTCCATAAGCTGTGCGCAGCCGCCCGCTGTGATTGCCGCGCCAACGCTGGTACCGCTCCTGTCACCGTATGGTGTGGAGACATTAACCCCCGGCGCGGCGATCTCGGGAACGATGGCATTGTTTCTGGCAAAACCACGCCCCGACGACGCGGCAATGCTGTTGTTGCTGGTCTGGTATGCCGCCACTGTCACCGCGCTGTCCACATAGCCCGGCTCTGTGATGGTCGTGTAGGGACTCGGCTGAAGAAAATAAGTTTCCGCCGAGAGAAACTCCGAGATTGGAAGCCATATATCAAACTGGCCGCCAATCCTATTTCCCTCCGAAATGATTCGAATATTCCATACCCCCTGTGACGGGTCTGAAAAGCGGAATCGTATGACCTCTGCGCCTGATAAGCTTTCTACAAGCTGATACTCGATCACCAGACGGGTTCTCTCATAGACAAACGTAAATTCCTGCGGAATATAGCTTCTTGGATTGTTCCAGCGGGCAGTCTCCCCGCCGGGCGTGCGTATTACTGCATTGTAAAAATACGGCACATTGCCCCACAAATCCATGATAAAGCCCTTGTTGTCCTCGCCCACGCGAATCTCTACATCCTGAGAACGCTGGCTCTCACTCAGCCTTCTAGAAAAATGATGCGAAGCATTTCCCTCATTGCCACCCGCCGTCACAAAGACCCGGCTCTTCTGCATACTGAGATAATTGATATAGTTTCCCAGCATACCGCCCCCGGTGTGATCGCCAAAGCTCGTACCGACGCCAAGACAGATGACCAGCGGCTTTGTTAGTATCAATACATATTTCTGCAAATACTGGATTGCCTGTAGGATATCTGCCTCGCTGTAACAGGGGACGCCGGGCGGAATCTTATAGTAATCTTTCAGATACTGCTTTGCCTCCTTGAGCTTCACGGCCACAATCTGACTGTCAGGCGCAGCGCCGGTAAATCTGCCTTCTTCGATCGGACTGCCTGCCGCAAGGCTCGCCATCACGCTGCCATGTCCATTTGCGTCTGTACTTGGCACGATAGAGAGCGGGTTGTCGCTTGCGAGCGCCTCATCAATCATTGCCTTGGTATACTCCGTGCCATATGCAAATCCCTCTGGCGGCGTTCCTGTCTGAATGGTCTGGTCCCAGATGGCGGCAATCCGGCTTTTGCCCGCAAAGTCACGAAAAACAGGGTCCTGATAGCGGATACCAGTATCAATAAAGCCAATGGTCACGTTCTTTCCAGTCAGATTCAGCGGCTCCCCCTGCACAGACAAAATGCCCGATTCCGCCAGACTCAGTGTATTCAGATTTCCGTTTTGTGCCGCCCTGCATTCCATCAGCCCATAACATTTGGGCAGCACAGAATACGCAACCTGCCCCTCTCTGTTGTACAGCGCATTGGCGCGGTCCACATACAGGATGCCCCACTCATTTGCCAGATGGTGGTAACAATAATCAATCGGCAGATCATAGTTGTATTCTTCAGGCAGCAGAATATAGACTAACGTATCTGCATAATCATTCGATAAAATTCGTTCCTTACAGGTCACTGTTCTTCCCCATCAAAAGGTTATTATTACAATATATGCAGTGAAGAACGAAAGATATTCCTAAACCCCCGAGTACGCTGAAAATCCCGCATCCACTGGCAGCACGACCCCCGTAACCGCGCTCGATGCCTTGTCGTCACACAGGAAGAACACACTGCCAACCAGCTCCTCGCTCTCCACAAAACGCCCCGCCGGCGTGCCGTTTAAAATCTTGCCAGCGCGCGGTGTCGGCGTGCCATCCTCCTGAAACAGCAGCCTCCGGTTCTGATTCGAAACCAGAAATCCGGGCGCGATCGCATTACAGCGGATATTCGTCCCCGCAAAGTGCGTCGCAAGCCACTGTGTGAAATTCGATACTGCCGCCTTTGCAGCAGAGTATGCTGGAATTTTGGTCAGCGGTATATAGGCATTCATGGATGAAATATTTAAGATGCAGCCTGCCTTCCTGTCCACCATATCCTGTGCAAAAGCCTGCGTGGGCAGCAGTGTTCCCTGAAAATTGAGCTTAAAAACAAAGTCCACGCCGTCTGCGTCCAGATCAAAGAACGTTTTCTGCCCTGCCTGCGCCTCATGATGATACTCATTGTCTGTCGTCGCGCGGGGATTGTTGCCGCCCGCGCCATTGACGAGGATATCACAGGGGCCTAAGTCTGCCAGCACCTGCCGGTGCACCTGCGCCAGCGCGTCCGTGTCCAGCACGTTTGCCTTGTAACCCTCGCATACAAAGCCTTCTTTTTTGCATTCTGCCGCCAGTGCACAGACCGCCTCCTCATTCAAATCCAGCGCTGCCACCTTGGCGCCCGCCTGCGCAAATGCCTTTGCCATCGTGCCGCACAGCACACCGCCTGCCCCGGTCACGACCACCACTTTTCCTGAAAAATCAATATTCAATGGCAAATCCATCATCTGAACAAATCCTTCCCTTCTATATCTATATTTTATTTATATTTTATTTCTTTTTTCCCTTCTCACTCTCCAGCATATCCCAGCAGCCCCACAGATACATAATGCCAAGCGCCCTGTCATACAGCCCATACCCCGGACGGCACTGTTCGCCCCAGATATGTCTGCCATGGTCAGGACGGATATAGCCGTCAAATCCGCAGTCATGATATGCGCGCATGATCTCCACAATCCCCACATCCCCGTCACAGTCGCGGTGGGATGCCTCTGTGAAATCCCCGTTTGGAAAATGCCTGACATTTCGGATATGCGCAAATGCAATCCTGTCACAATAACTGCGTATGATATCTGGCACATCATTGTTGCGGTCTGCCCCCAGCGAACCAGAGCACAGACACAGACAATTATACGGATCATCCACCATCGACAGCAGATGTCCAATCGCCTCCTTGTCAACCAAAAGGCGCGGAATGCCAAAGATATCCCAAGGCGGATCGTCCTGATGAATCGCCATCTTGATACCCGTCTCATGACAGACTGGCAGAATCCCTTCCAGAAAATATTTCAGGTTGTCCCACAACTTCTCTTTTGTGACAGGACGGTATGCCTCAAAGAGCGCATCAAGCTTTGCCATGCGCTCTGGCTCCCATCCCGGAAACGTCATGCCATGCAGGTTCTTGAGGATATAGTCCGCCATCTCCTTATAGTCCTGCTGGATTTTTGCCTTCTCGTAATACAGTGCCGTCGAGCCGTCCTCCATCGGATGAAAAAGATCGGTGCGCGTCCAGTCAAAGATTGGCATAAAATTATACGTCACCACCTTCACGCCAAACTTTGCAAGGTTGCGCAGCGTCTGTTTATAATTTTCTATATACTGGTCGCGCGACGGCAGGCCGATTTTAATGTCATCATGGACGTTCACGCTCTCCACCACATCCATGTTAAAACCATAGTCCTCAATCTGGCGGCGCATCTTCTCGATCTCCGCCACCTCCCACACCTCGCCTGCCGCCTTGTCATGCAGCGCCCAGACCAGCCCGGTCACACCCGGAATCTGGCGAATCTGCTCCTGCGTAATACTGTCATTGCCCTCGCCATACCAGCGAAATGTCATCTGCATATCTGTACCCCTTTCTGCGTCTTATTCACCGCGCCGCCGCGCAAGCTCTGCCACATTTGCCTCCACCCGCCTCTTGTCCAGCGGATAGAACACGATCAAGAACACGCCCACCATTCCAAAGCCTACAAGGGGCGCAATACAGGAAAGCTTGAAAATCCGCTCTGTGACCTCTGGCTCAAACGCTGTGACATTCGTGTAGCCAATCAGGCTCAGCAGCGCCCCCGTCATTCCAGCTGACAACGCCTGTCCCAGCTTTCTTGCAAACGAGTAAACAGAGTAGATGGTGCCATCCTCCCGCACGCCGCTCTTCACCTCGGCATCGTCGATGACATCCGTGATCATCGCCCATATGACTGTATTAAAAAATCCAAACCCCACATACGCAAGTGTGAAAAAAGCGACATACACAAACGCATTTTGGGGATGTACAATCAGACAGACCAGATAGACAGCCGCTGCCGCCAGACAGGAGACCACAGAGAGTTCTTTCTTCCCATATTTTTCTGATAACTTTGACGCAAGCGGCGCACAGATGACTAACACCGCCAGACTGCCAGTGAATGAGGAGGCAGACTGTGCCGCCGCATTGCCGTAATAGTTTGGAAACACATACCCTGCCATCCCCTGCATTGTGAGTGTCGCAAGCAGCAGTGCGATCGCCGCGGCGATAATCCCAAGCAGCGGACGGTTTGTGACAAGACTCTTAAAAAGCTGGGAGATATCCAGCTTCTTGTTGTTTGCCGGAACCTCCACACGCTCGCGGACAAGCTGAAAACAAAGCAGATAGCAAAGAATTGCCAGCACGCTGAAAACACCTGCAATAACCGTCATGCGCGGTCCCGACAGCACTGTATTGCCATTGACTGTCTCGTAGGCAAACATTGGCGTCCCCACACCGATGACCAGCCCTGCCAGCGTGGCGCCAATCGTCCTCCACGTCGATAAGTCCGCGCGGTCCTTGGGCTCCGGCGAGACTGCCGACGCCATCGAGCCATACGGAATATTGATGGAAGTATAGAAAATAGACCCCCACAAAATATACGTAACCGTCATCCAGACCACCTTCACCCCATATGGCAGATTTGCAAGCCCTGACTGGTAGATCAGAAACGAACTAATCGCCACCGGTCCGCACATGCGCTTAATCCACGGCTTGAACTTCCCCGCACCTGTCGGCTTGGAACGGTCAACGATCTGCCCCATCGTCACATCTGTGACCGCATCCACGAAGCGCGCCGCCATCATCAAAAGTCCCACAACAGCCGCCTCAATTCCCATCACATCCGTATAAAATTTTAACATAAAGCTCGAGGATAAAATAAACGTGAAATCATTGCCAAAATCCCCAAACATATACCCCAGCTTGTCTTTTATGCCAAACGAGGGTGCACTATTTTCCGTCATACATACCTCCTACACCTTGTCAATCTTGATGAGCTGTGCGTTCAGGCTCTGCGCAAATCCCTCTGGCATCATACTTCCCGCCATTGCCACCATCGACTCCGGCGTCATGGATTTCATCATATCCCACATGCCGACGCCCGGTCTCATCTCCATATTTGTAGCCAGCCTCACTGCCTTCGATACAATGTCCATCGCCTCAGGGCACGCTGCGATTTCTTCCATTTTGCACTTGATGTTGTACTTGCCCTCCGGGAACGCCATCGGCGCTTTCAAATCCAGATTTCCCGCCAGTTTAAACCAGTTTGCCACGCCCTCTGCGCGCTCATTCACCTCTGGAAGCACATAGATTTCAGGCTCCTTTTCCACCTTCTCAATGGTCATGCTGTCCTTGCAGCAGCCTGCGGACACACCGATGCTGTTAAACCCATTTTCCAACGCAACCGTAAAGACAAAAACCTTATCCGCCGTCAATACCCCGGCCAGTTTGCCATTTACATACAGTGAGACCGTCGGCTGGTTGGAGTAGACGCGAATCTGCGTCGTCTCTCCCGCCCGCTGCGCATAGCGCTTTCCGCACAGATGCACCATTGGTTCTTTATTCCAATACGCCTTATAAATATAGTAGCTGTCCTTCTTGGTCAGGCGGTCCATCGTGACCAGACCTTTATTGTTGCGTCCTGCCACGCCGCCCTCATTTCTCGCCGCGCAGCCAAAGTCAAACATATTCCACACATGGCTCGACCACAGCCACGGACGTTCATTGAGCACCTTCGCCATATGCTCATGATACAGCGCCTGATATTCCTCGCTGTAATCCTTGCACGCCGGATTGGGCCCGTGATAGGTGATAATTCCCTCACAGCCATACTCTGAGAGGCCCAGACAGATCTCAGGATATTTCTTGTGAAACGCATCCAGCCACGGCCCGTTATCCTCCATCTTGCCGCCATACCAGCCAAAATAGTGATTATAACTCTCCACATCCGTGATGTGATGGACAGGACTGTCCTCCGGCGTCATGGTGACATGGGCAATCGTCGTCAGGCGGGTCGGGTCCAGCTCCTTGCACAGCGCGTTCAGCTCCTTATGGTTTTCCACCAACTGCTCTGAGATGCCGCCGATTAAGATCTCATTTGAAATGCCCCAGAAGCAGATGCTCGGATGATTATAATTCTGCCAAACCAGCTCCTTTAGCTGCGTGATGCAGTTCTCATGTGCTGCCGGGTCAGGGCTCATCACGCTGATAAACGGAATCTCCGCCCACACGACAAAACCAAGCTCGTCGCAAGCGTCATAAAAATCCTGCGAATGCTGGTAATGCGCCAGACGGATGGTGTTGGCACCCAGTTCTTTGATGATCTTCGCATCCCTGTAGTGGTCCTCTCTTGTGAGCGCATTGCCCTTGTAGAGCACATCCTGATGGCGGCTCACGCCCCGAAGCGGCGTCGGAACACCATTTAATATAAAGCCTTTGTCCGGGTCACAGGAGAAGCTCCTCACCCCCACGCGCGCAGACACCATGTCATACGCCTCATTGCGCCGCTGCAATATGGCTGTCACCGTATACAGATACGGATGGTCACAGTCCCACAAAACCGCATCTGGCACATAGATCTTCACTGCCGTACTGTCCGCTGGACGCACGCCGTATGCCACCTCTTTTCCATCCGCATCGCAAATACAATACTGGACAGTAAAATTCTCATCCGCATTCACCACCCATGATTCCAGTGCAAACTCTGCCTCGCCGCACGGTGTTGGCTTGGCTGTGACTTTGAGTCCGCTGCTGCCCCAATACATCAGTTCGAAATGCGTTTTCGGCACACTGATGAGACTGACACCGCGGTAGAGCCCGCCATAGAACGTAAAATCCGCCGACTGCGGATAGACGTTCGTCTTGTTCTCATTGCTGCACGCCACTGCCAGCAGATTTTCGCCTTCTTTTTTACACACATCGGTGATGTCTGCGCGAAAGGTGGAATAGCCGCCCTCATGCGCACAGACCTCGCAGCCGTTTACATACACCACTGCCTGCTGCCCCGCCGCGGGAATCTCCACAAACACGCGCCCACCGCTCAAAGGCTGCCTTGGCGTCTCAAACGTCCGCACGTACCATCCTAAGCCCCGGTCATAACTGCCGTTTCCGTCATGCCCATCCACCGCATTCCATGTGTGCGGCAGATCGACCCGCTCCCAGTCCGCCGGAAGCCTGTCTGGAAGCGCTGTGCACGTTCGGCTGAACCGCCAGCCTTTATTTAAATTAATCATTGTCCTCATATACTTGATACTCCTCTCCTGCTGCTGACATTTTCATCGCATTTTTTGACCGCCGTTATTTGACCGGCATTATTCTTATATTGTGCAATTCGCATCAAAAAATGTATAAGCTGTGCAATCAAGCAGAGAAGATTTATCGGCGTGTGCAATCGAGTAGGGGAATGCCCTTCTCACCTACTCGCGCGCCGGGCACCCGTCAGCGTATGCTGACAATCTTCCTCTGGGTGCCCGTGTGCATAAAAAAGAGACAGGCACTTCTGTCTCTTTAATCTTCTCCCCGCTCCCAGTTCTTTCGAAGCGGTTCAAATCGCACTTTATACTGTATATTTTTGTGGCTGATATGGTAAAATACCAGCGAAATCACCACAATGCCCACCGCGATGCCAAGCGCGATGACGATCGTCTCCATCGCATAGATTTTTGCGCTGTCTGCATCGCCGTCCACAATGGCGCGCATCGTATAATAGAGCCGTCCGCCCGGCACCAGCGGGATGATGGACGGTATCAAAAACACCGTCGCTGGCGCCTTGATCACGCGGGCAAGCACCTCCGCATAGAGCGTCACCACCGCAGCCGGTATGAGATTTTGCAAGAGCGGCGTCAGCCCCGCCTCCACGCACGCACAATACAGAAATGTCGATACCACACCGCCCAGACAGCCGTACACAATCTTATTTCTCTTCACGTTGATGAGCAGGCAGTATCCCAAAGTTCCTGCCGCCGCAGTCACGATCATCACCATATATTTTTCGCAAAACTGAACGATCATATTATAATAGTCCTCCCAACATCATAATGGCAATACCAAACCCTGCCGCGATGGCAACTGCCATCATCAGCGCCTCCGCAAGCCGTAGAATCCCGGTAATAATATCCCCGCACATCATGTCGCGCAGGGAGTTCATCAGACTGATTCCGGGAATCAAAAGCATAATGCTGCCGATCATCACCATATCAATATGCTGCCCAATTCCCACAAAAACAGACAAAATACAGAGAATCCCCGCCACAATGGAGATTGCGAGGCTGTACACCACTCGGTTTCTGCCGTGCGCCGAAAACAGATAATCCCACAGATACATCAATACAGCCACCACGCCGGCAGCCAGACTATCGCGCAGACTGCCGCCAAAAAACAGCGTAAAGGCGGACGCCAGCAATACATATCCCGTTATCTTTGATTTGTAAATGCGCTTCTTGGCAGGCGCCATGATGGCGCAAATCTGCTGCTCAATCTCATCGCACGGCGGCTTCTTCTCGCAGATATAGCGCGACAATGCATTGAGCTCCTCAAGTTTTTTCAAATCCGTCGGATACGGATTGATGCGCCGCGCAAGCGTATAATTTTTCCCGTCATCCGCCTTCCAGCTTAGAATAATCAGGGACAAAATCGTAAACACGTCCACAATCCCGCCGCCGTAAGCGGTACAAATGCGGGTCACGGTATCCTCCACCCGCAGGATTTCCGCGCCGCAGCGCAGCATGGTCTCTCCCATGTCGAGCGCGCACTCCATCACCCGCGCAGGCGCCTCACAGGCTTTTTTCTCGTCCATCTTCATCGAACCTCCCCAACACGTTTTAGATTATGACTATCTTATCATAACTCCCGACAAAAGTCAGTATGCAGTTTCCCTATATTTTAAGCAGATTAATCCGCCTTACTACCTTGACCGTTGTTTTTGAAAGTGTTATTATTTTAACAGAGAGTCCTGCATTTCTGCGGGCTAAATTTATAAAATAATAACGAGGTGTTTCAAATGAGTAAAGGTTTTAAGGATTTACTGCAAAAGGTTTACGAGTGTGACCGCAAGACGGTCGCGGTCGCTGTAGCTGAGGATGAGCCTGTATTGGAGGCTGTAAAAGCTGCAAAGGAAAAAGGCATCGCCGATGCGATTCTTGTCGGAGATGAGGCGAAGATCAAAGAGATCGCTGCCAGCATGAATATGGACTTGGCAGGCTTTGAGATCATCAATGAGCCAGACCATGTACAGGCGGCACACACTGCGGTCAAGCTCGTCCATGACGGCAAGGCGGACATGTACATGAAGGGCTTGATCGACACCAAGAATTTCTTAAAGAGCGTGCTGGACAAGGAAGTAGGACTCCGCACAGGCAAGGCGCTCTCCCACGTATGTGTCTTTGAGATCAAGGGCATTGACCGGCTCCTGTTCTTATCTGACGTTGCCTTTATGACCTATCCGACACTCGAGGACAAGACAGCGATCATCAACAATACCGTTGAAGTCTGCCACGCGTGCGGCATCGCGGAACCAAAGGTTGCTCCGGTCGCTGCGGTCGAGGTTGTCAATCCCAAGATGCCTTGTACGGTTGATGCGGATGAACTGACCAAGATGAACGCAGAAGGCAAGATCACAGGCTGCATCATTGACGGCCCGCTCTCTATGGATATGGCGATCGACAGCGCTGCCGCTGCACACAAGGGCGGCACAGACAGAAAGATTGCCGGTGATGCCGATGTCATCCTCTTCCCGGACATCCATTCTGGAAACCTTGTATACAAGGTACTGACACACCTTTGCGACGTGAAAAACGGCAATATCCTGACAGGTACAGCAGCACCCGTCATTCTGACATCCCGCTCTGACAGCTTCGAGGCAAAGCTGAACTCCATCGCGCTTGCCGCCGTTGTCGCAGAATCCATGAAAAAATCAAAATAATACAAATCAAAAAAATACAGGAGGAATATACATATGGCTATCAAAAGTCTGATTATCAATCCGGGCTCCACATCCACTAAAATCGGTGTATTTGAGGACGAAACTTTGTTGTTCGAGGAGACGCTTCGGCATTCTACCGAGGAGATTTCCCAGTATGCCACCATCGTAGACCAGAAAGATTTCCGCAAGAAAATCATCACGGACTTGCTGGCTGAAAAAAATTTTGACTTAAAGTCCCTGAATGTTGTCGTAGGACGCGGCGGAATGCTCAAACCCATTCCCGGCGGCACCTATGCGGTGACAGATGCCTTGCTCGCGGACTTAAAGGTCGGCGTACAGGGACAGCACGCTTCCAATCTCGGCGGCATTCTCGCCAGAGAGATCGCGGACTCCATCGGTGTTCCCTCCTACATCGTGGACCCGGTTGTCGTAGATGAGCTGATGCCGGTAGCGCGTTTCTCCGGCGTTCCTGAGCTTCCCCGCACCAGCGTGTTCCATGCGCTGAACCAGAAGGCAGTTGCCAAGAGATATGCCAAGGAGATCGGAAAGCCCTATGACAGCCTTCGGCTGATCGTCGTTCATATG
Organism: Lachnospiraceae bacterium; assembly: GCA_009774345.1. Classification (GTDB taxonomy): domain Bacteria; phylum Bacillota; class Clostridia; order Lachnospirales; family Lachnospiraceae; genus COE1. The sequence continues at coordinate 28,530 of VSNR01000009.1, forward strand.
GGCGGCGGTGTCTCTGTCGGCGCGCATGTGGACGGCAAAGTCATTGACGTATTTAACGCACTCGACGGGGATGGTGCATTCTCTCCTGAGCGCGCAGGCGCAGTGCCAAGCGGTGCCCTGATCAAGATGTGCTTCTCTGGAAAATATACCGAGAAAGAAATCTACAGCAAGATTGTGGGCAAGGGCGGCTTCAACGCATACCTTGGCACCAATGACATGCGCGAGGTCACAAAGCGCGCCAACGAAGGCGACGAGAAGGCGGTTGAGGCGAAGAAAGCATTCTTATTGCAGGTTGCAAAGGATATCGGCTCAATGGCATGTGTGCTGAACGGAAAAGTAGACCAGATTATCGTGACTGGCGGCATCGCATACGGCGAGGATGTAGTCGCTGCCCTCAAGGATTATGCAGAGTGGATTGCTCCATTCACCGTATATCCCGGCGAGGATGAGCTGCTTGCGCTGGCACAAGGTGCGCTGCGTGTGCTAAATAACGAAGAGAAGGCGATGGAGTACTAAATATATACCAAAAACATCGAGCAGGGGAAAAGTGTTTCCCCTGCTCGTATTATAATCTCCTCTTAAAATCTTCATATCCAAACCGTTTCACGGTCTGCCATGTGCCATTTGCATCCAGTGCAATGATCTCAGGAAGCGGCATACCGTTAAAGGTATTATTTTTTACCATAGAATAGATCGCCATATCCCCAAAAATAAGGCGGTCTCCCACCTTTAATTCATCATCAAACGAATAGTCACCAATCAAATCTCCTGCAAGACACGTCGGGCCTGCCAGCCTGTATGTGAAGGCTTTTTCGCCCGCCTCCCCGCTGTTGTACAGAGGCGGACGGTAGGGCATTTCGATCACATCCGGCATATGACAGGCCGCAGAGGTATCCACAATCGCCGTCACAATCCCATGGTTCGAGACAAGCTCAAGCACCTGCGTCACCAGAAAGCCAGCATTTAATGCAACCGCCTCCCCCGGCTCCAAATAGACGGTCAACCCATACTTTTTTTGAATTCTCTGAATCAATGCAACCAGCGCCTCCACATCGTAATCATATTTCGTAATATGATGGCCGCCGCCCATATTCAGCCATTTCATCTGATACAGATACGCGCCAAACTTCTCCTCCACCGCGTTCATGGTCGTGACCAGCGCATCGGCATTCTGTTCACACAGACAGTGAAAATGAAGCCCTTCGATTCCCTCTAACGCATCCAATCCATGTTTTTCAAAATGTTCCAGTGTGACGCCAAGGCGCGATCCCGGAGCACACGGGTCATAAATTGCATGGTCCTGCGTCGAGCATTCAGGATTGATGCGGATGCCACACGATTTCCCAGCCCTCAGTGCCGCTTCTTTGTACAGTTCCCACTGCGAGAAGGAATTAAAGACGATGTGGTCACAGATTTGTAACAGCTCCTCCATATGCCCCTTATCATATGCCGGTGAAAACACATGGTTCTCGCATCGTCTCTCTTTTTGGCACAGCTCCTCATAGCCAAGCCGCGCCTCATACAGACCGCTCGCCGTCACCCCGTCGAGATACTTCCCAATCAGCGGATAATAATAGTACATGGAAAACGCCTTCTGTGCCAACAGGATTTTGCAGCCCGCCCGGTCTGCCACACGGCGCAGCAGTTTTAGATTTTTTTCCAAAAGAGCTTCACTCACAATATAGCAGGGTGTCGGAACCTCCTGTATAATTTCTTTGATTCTCTCGTATTCTATTCCCACAAAACTCCCTCCGTTACAGTTCCGCCATCCATCCTACTCCACCAGCACCGGCTGATGGCTCTCCTGCCATGGCAACCCCCACCGGTTCAGCGCTTCCATATAGGGGTCTGGGTCAAACTCTTCCACGGTGAATACACCCGGTTTGTTCCACTTGCCTGTCAGCAGCATCATTGCGCCAATCATCGCCGGAACCCCTGTCGTATATGAAATCGCCTGCGAGCCGACCTCCTGATAACATGCCTGATGGTCACATACGTTATAAAGATAGTACGTCTTATCCTTTCCATCCTTTTTTCCGGTAAAGATACAGCCGATATTCGTCTTACCCTTGGTGCGCGGCCCCAGACTTGCCGGGTCTGGCAGCAATGTCTTCAAAAACTGAATCGGGACAATCTCTTTTCCTTCATAAGTGATGGGCGTAGTCGAAAGCATTCCGACATCCTCAAGGCACCGCATATGATCGAGATAGCTCTGTCCAAACGTCATAAAAAAGCGGATTCTCTTCACGTCAGGAATGTTTTTGGCAAGCGATTCAATCTCCTCATGATGCAGCAGGTACATATCCTTGGTGCCAACTTGGTCAAAATCATACACCCGCTTGATGCTCATTGCCGGAACTTCTATCCAGTGGCCATTCTCCCAGTAACTTCCCGGCGCTGAGACCTCCCGCAGATTGATCTCGGGATTAAAATTGGTCGCAAACGCATAGCCGTGGTCGCCGCCATTGCAGTCCAGAATGTCAATCGTCTCAATCACATCAAACTCATGTTTTAAGGCATAGGCACAATATGCCTGTGTGACACCGGGGTCAAAGCCTGAGCCAAGAAGCGCCGTAATGCCCGCCTCCTCAAACTTTTTTCGGTACGCCCACTGCCATGAATAATCAAAGTACGCCGAAAATCCCTGCTCTTTGCACCGCTTCTCATAGGCAGCCCGCCACGCTGGCTCCTCGATGTTTTCCGGTTCATAATTTGCTGTGTCCATATAGTTTACCCTGCATTCCAGACATGCCTCCATGATTGCCAAATCCTGATAAGGCAGCGCAATGTTCATGACAAGCTCCGGCTGATATCCCCGAATCAGCGCCACCACCTCATCCTTGTTGTCCGCGTCCACCTGCGCTGTCGTAATCTTGGTGTCTGTCTTTCCCTCAAGCTGTTGTCTTAACGCATCGCACTTTGCCTTCGTGCGGCTGGCAATCATGATCTCCTGAAAGACCGCACTGTTCTGGCAGCATTTTTGAATCGCCACGCTGGCAACGCCGCCGCAGCCAATAATCAATACTCTTCCCATTTTCTTTGTATATCCTCCTCTAAGAAATATCCTGCGCAATCTGCATCACTTATTTTCCTACAATTCCTAATAAATTCTGCTTCCAATATCCCGCGTGTTCAACAAAGCGCTTCAGCGTCTATCTGCTCTCTTCCCTGATATGCTCTGCCTCCAGCCGAATCAGCAGTTCGCGCAGCACTTTCAGCGCGGTCGCCGTCGATGCACCGCTCGCGTCCAGCATCGGCGAGAGCTCATTGATATCACAGCCCACAATGTGAAGCGCGCCCACTTTCATCACCGCATCCAGAAGCTGGCAGAATGTCACACCGCCCGCCTCCGGTGTCCCTGTCCCCGGAAAACACGACGGGTCCAGCACATCCAGATCCAGCGTAAAATAAACAGGTCTGTCATTTAATGACGCGACAACCTCCTCAAGCCCCTCAAAATCAAACCTGTGCGTCGCGACATGCGTTCTGCCCCACTCAAATTCAGCCCGCTCGCCGCTTCGGATGCCAAATTGGTAAATCCTTCCATCTCCGACAATCTCCCATACCCGGCGCAGCACGGTGGCATGTGACAGCTTTGCCCCCAGATAGTCGTCGCGCAGATCGGCATGGGCATCAAAATGAATGACACACAGGTCAGGATACTGCTCTGCAACTGCACGCACAGCTCCCAGTGTGACAAGATGCTCACCGCCTATCATGAGCGGCAGTTTGCCATTTTTTAAGATACTGCGCGTATATGCAGTGATATCTTCCAGCGCCCTGCTGGCATCCCCAAAGCACAGCTCCAAATCTCCGCCGTCAAATACCGCCGCATCCTCCAAATCCAAATCCTGATACGGGCTGTATGTCTCTAGTCCATAGGATTCCGCCCGCATCGTCCTGCTGGCAAAGCGCGCGCCGGGGCGATAGGAGGTCGTCGAGTCAAAAGGCGCGCCAAACAGCACGATTCTGGCCTCCTCAAACGTCTTGTCACACCCCAAAAAAGTCTCTGTATTCAACTGAAAATCCATCTTCATCCTTCCACCTTCTCCAGCATCTCCTCCACATAATTTGGCAGTGCAAACGCACCCTTGTGAAGCTGCTCATTATAATACCGCGTCTGAATCCCCAGTGCCTTCCATCGGTCTGCATCCTGATCTGCGAGCGGATGATAGCGCTTGGAAGCAAATCCAAACAGCCAGTGCCCTGACGGGTACGTCGGAATATGCGCCTGATAGACCTTGCTGATCGGAAAAGAATCCACGATGCGCTTGTGCGCCCGCTGCATCGCCACCGCATCATTTGGATAAAACGGACTTTCATGCTGGTTGACCATGATGCCATCCGCCTTCAGCGCCTTGTAGCAGTTCCCGTAAAACTCCTTGGTAAACAATCCTTCCCCGGGTCCAAACGGGTCTGTCGAATCCACCAGAATCAAATCATATGCATCTTCATAGCGGCGGACATACTTGAGTCCATCCTCATAATACAATCGCACCCTTTCGTCATCAAATCCGCACGCCGTCTGCGGCAGATGCGTTCTGCACGCCGATACCACCTCCTCGTCAATCTCCACCACATCAATCTGCTCGATCGCCGGATACCGTATCAGCTCGCGCGCCGTCCCGCCATCCCCGCCGCCAATCACCAGCACTTTGCGTACCTTGGGATGCACTGCCATCGGCACATGCACCATCATTTCATGATAGATAAATTCATCCTTCTGTGTCAGCATCATATACCCGTCGAGTGTCAGAAACCTGCCAAATTCCTTGGAGGAAAAAATATCAATCCGCTGAAATTCCGACTGTGACGAATAGAGCTGCCTGTCTACCTGTATTGAAAATTTTACATGTTCTGTATGTTTTTCTGTAAACCATAATTCCATGTTTTTACCTGCCTTTTTTGCTCTTTTTCCTCAGCACTGTGCCGCAGAGCGAATCCCTTTCATTACATTCAAGTGCGCAAGTTCCATATCCTCCGGGCCTGTCATAGCGCATCCTTTTTCCTTCGCATAGACAATATACGCCAGAATATCTCTGGTAATCAGCTCACCCGGCGCCAAGATCGGAATCCCCGGCGGATAACACATCACGAACTCCGCGCACACCATATTCTCACACTGCTCCAGCGGGAGAGACTGCTTGTCACTGTAGAATGCATCCTGCGGCGAATAGATCACTCTTGGCGGGATGTATTCTGCTGCCATCAGACTGCTGCCATCCTTCTTATACAGACGGCGGATCTCTGCAAGCGCACTCACAAGCCGCTCAATATCGCGCGGTCTGTCGCCCACCGACACATAGGCAAGCACATTCCCCAGATCGCCAAATTCCGTCTGGATATCATACTCATCGCGCAGCAGATCATAGACCTCAATGCCCGCAAGCCCTGCTGAGAGCGTGTTGACCGACAGCTTTGTGATGTCGAAATCATAGACCGAATCCCCATTGACAAGCTCTCTTGAATAGGCATAATAATCACCGATTTGATTGATTTCTCTTCTCGCATACTCCACCATGTCTTTCACTTTATGAAAGATTTCCTGACCATGCAGCGCGAGATTTCTTCTGGAAATATCCAGACTGGACATGAGCAGATAGGACCCGCTCGTCGTCTGCGTAATATTGATGATCTGCCGGACATGTCCCTCACGCATCTGCGGGCCGCTCAGCAGAAATGACGACTGTGTCAGTGAACCGCCGGACTTGTGCATACTGACTGCCGCCATGTCCGCGCCAGCCTCCATCGCTGACATTGGCAGCTCCCGGTCAAAATAAAACTGCGTGCCGTGTGCTTCATCCACCAGCACTTTCATGCCATGCGCGTGTGCCAGCGCTGTGATTCCCTTTAGATTTGAGCAGATTCCATAATACGTTGGATTGTTTACAAACACTGCCTTTGCATCAGGATTGCAGGCGATTGCCCTCTCCACCTCGCTAAGACGCATTCCCAGCGCGATGCCAAGTGCATGATTCATATCGGGATTGACATACACAGGGACTGCACCGCAGAGAATCATAATATTGATCACACTCCTGTGCACATTGCGCGGAAGAATGATCTTGTCTCCCCGTTTGCAGACAGAGAGCACCATGCTCTGCACCGCAGAGGTTGTACCGCCCACCATGAAATACGCATGTGCCGCCCCAAACGCCTCCGCGGCAAGCTCCTCTGCCTCCTTGATCACTGAGACCGGATGGCAGAGATTGTCCAGCATCTTCATCGAATTGACATCCACAGCCAGACACTGTTCTCCCAGAAAGTGGGTGAGATCAGGATTCCCCTTTCCATGTTTATGCCCCGGCACATCAAACGGCACCAGCCGGTTCTGCTTCATTTCCTCCAATGCTTCCAATATGGGAGCGCGCGACTGGTCAAGCATTGTACGTTCCTCCTCCCTTCGGTCTTGCCTAATAGATATTCATTCCGCTGAAAATCTCAATCATCTCCTGCCGCAGGCTGTTGCTGATTTGCAGCCTTGTCTTGGGCGTGATCTCATAAATATCCGAGTTAAACAAGTAATTTTGTAAATCCATCTCCTTGATCAGCATCTTGGTATGAAAAATATTGGCCTGATACATATTGATATCCACCGCATCATATTTCTCTAAAATCCCCCGGTCGATATAATCCTGAATCGACGTAATCTTATGGTCTATAAAGAGCTTTCGTCCCTCCACATTTCTCGTGAATCCACGCACTCTGTAATCCATCGTGATAATATCAGAATCAAAGCTCCCGATCAGATAGTCCAGCGTGCTGAGCGGCGTGATCTCCCCACATGTCGCTACATCAATATCCACACGAAACGTCGCAATATTCGTCTCTGGATGATACTCTGGATAGGTGTGCACGGTGATGTGGCTCTTGTCCAGATGCCCCACAATCTCATCTGTATGATTCGTATGTGCAATCGTGTCCTCGTAGGCAAGCGCTGCGCTGGCCGCGCTCTTCTGCCCTGCAGGGATCATGTTGGACTCCGCGATCAGAAAGGTCACGCTCGCCCCCTGTGGCTCGTAGTCCTGCCGCGACACATTCAGCACATGCGCACCTATCATCTCCGTCACATGAAATAAAATCTTCGTGAGCCGCTCCGAATTGTACTGCTCATCAATATAAGCAATATAATCCTTCTGCTCACGCGCACTTTTTGCATAACAGACATCATAAATATTAAAACTCAGTGATTTGGTAAGATTGTTAAAACCATATAATTTTAACTTTGTTTCCATATGCAAAAATACCTCACTTTCAAATAGCTGCCCATGTCATCGAACAGGGGAAAATAATGGGTGCCCGTGTGCATAAAAAAGAGGGAACCACCACGGATTCCCACTCTCAATACTTCATCACTCAATTGAATCAATATACGCACTGCACATATATGTTCGAAGATGATTAGAGTCTATAACTCTTATTGATTCACAAGTGGATTGCTGCGGATATCCTATCCAATCAATAAGGCTCTAATCGCCTTAATTTTCATAACGTTTATTATACGTGAAGCCCTGCTTAATTGCAAGAACTTTTTTCTGCTTTACAACTCCAGATTGGACATGCGGACAGAAAGGTCTGTATAAATTCCTGCCGGAATATCCTCAATAAAGCTGTATTCATTCATATCATCCTGATAAAAGTTATACACCATCACCCTGCTCTTGTCCGCATCAACAATCCAGTATTCACGCACGCCCGCCGCACGGTACTTGAAGAGCTTTGTGGTATAGTCAATCCGCCTGCTCGCCGGAGAAACCACCTCGATCACCCAGTCCGGCGCACCGTTACAGCCCCGCTCATCCAGCTTATTTTCATCACAGATAATGCAGATGTCTGGCTCCACATAGCTCTTGTCATCCGCATCTATAAAGACGCCAAACGGTGTGATATCCACTTCCCCCTTAAAATTATTTCTTCTAATATGCTCCCGGATCGTGGCAAAAAGCTCTCCGACAATCCGCTGATGATTCCTTGTCGCAGGCGCCATATAATAAACCTTTCCATCAATCAGCTCTGCGCGCTGTCCTTCTGGAAGATTATACATATCATTTATCGTATAAGTGTTCAATTCTGTTAATGCCATTCCTATTCTCCTTATCTCTCCTGATTCCTACTTTCGATACGCTGTGACAGCCAACACTGTCTATTTGATTATACCCCATCTTTCGACAAAAAAAAACCCCAAAGGACAAATCCTTTGAGGTTTTATGTAAAATTCATAAATCTGCAATTATTTATTTGCAACTGCCGCCTTAATCTGCTCTGTGAGCATTGGCACAATCTTATTCAGATCGCCCACAATGCCATAATCCGCAACATCAAAGATCGGTGCTGTCTCATCCTTATTGACTGCAATGATGATATCAGACTCTTCCATACCTGCCAGATGCTGAATCGCACCAGAGATTCCGATTGCGAAGTATACATTCGGACGAACGGTCTTGCCAGTCTGTCCAACCTGCAAATCCTTGCTCTTCCAGCCAGCGTCTACCACGGCACGGGAGCAGCTCACAGTACCGCCAATCGCCTCTGCAAGATCATCAAGAATCTTGAAGTTCTCCGGGCTTCCCACACCACGGCCGCCAGATACAAGAATCTTGGCATCCATGATATCCACGGTATCTGTCAGGTTCTTAACAACCTCTACGATCTCTACGTACTTGTTGTCTGGCGTAAATCCGGGATTGAACTCCTCAACAACCGCCTTCGCGCCCTCTTTCTTCTCAAGCTTCTGCATAACACCGGGACGTACTGTCGCCATCTGCGGACGGAAATCGGGACATGCAATCGTAGCGATCGTGTTTCCGCCAAATGCAGGACGTGTCATAAGCAGCTGATTGTGCTTCTGCTCCTTGCCCGGAATCGGGTTGATCGGAAAATCGCCAATCTCAAGTGAAGTACAGTCTGCGGTCAATCCTGTGTGCACCCTTGCGGATACTCTCGGGCCCAGATCACGGCCGATCGCTGTCGCACCTACCAGTAAGATCTCCGGCTTATACTGATTGATCACGGATGCCAGTGCATGTGCATAAGGCTCTGTTCTGTATTCTTTTAACTCTGGGTCATCGACAACGATCACCTTATCTGCGCCGTAAGCGGCAAGCTCATCTGCAAGTCCCTTCACGTCGCTTCCAACCAAAACTGCGGTCACTTCTGTTGCTAACTTCTCTGCCAGTCTCTTTCCTTCGCCAATCAGTTCAAGAGCAATGCTGCTTACCTTGTTATCTACCTGCTGTGCGAAGACAAACACGCCTTTATATTCTTCTAAATTCATGATAAACCTCCATTATACTTTAAGCACTCACTAGATCACATGCTTCTCTTTTAACTTGTTCATGATGTATTCTACAGATTCAGAAGGGTCTAATGTAACCTTCTCACCCTTTCCTTTCCGAACTTTGTCAGATGCTCTGGCAATCTGTGTCGGTGAACCCTTTAAGCCAAGATTAGAATCCTCTACATCCTTCAAGTTCGCTCTGCCCCATGTGGTAATCTCTGCCTTGTATGCATCAAAAATTCCACCCGGTGTCATATAACGAGGCTCATTTAATTCTGCAAGCGCTGTGATCAGACAAGGCATCTTTGCCTTTAATACATGATATCTGTCATCATACTGACGCTCCACAACAACGCTGTCACCCTCGATCTGAATCTTCTGTGCATAGGAGATTACAGGGATTCCAAGATGCTCGGAAATCTGGGGGCCAACCTGTGCGGTATCCCCGTCAATCGCCTGACGTCCTGTGATGATAAGGTCATAATCAAGATTTCTGATCGCGCCTGCAAGTGTCTGTGAAGTAGCCCATGTATCTGCTCCGCCGAGCACTCTGTCTGTCACAAGAATCCCCTTGTCAGCACCCATCGCCATTGCCTCACGAAGTACTTCCTCTGCCTTTGGAAGACCCATTGTCACAACAATCACCTCTGCACCGTACTGATCTTTTAATCTCAATGCTGCCTCAAGACCTGCCTTGTCATCAGGGTTCATGATTGTCAGCATAGCTGCTCTATCAAGTGTACCATCAGGATTAAACTTTACGCCACCCTTTGTATCAGGTACCTGTTTCACACATACTACAACTTTCATGTTTATTCTCCTTTATTATTCTTATAGGTTTAGTTTCTGAAATTTGCACAGTTCTACTTTAACAGATTCGCGGAGATAACCATTCTCTGAACTTCGCTTGTTCCTTCGTAGATTTCCGTGATCTTGGCATCTCTCATCATACGCTCTACTTCGTACTCTCTTGTGTAGCCGTAACCGCCGTGGAGCTGTACTGCTTTTGTGGTCACTTCCATCGCCATCTCAGCAGCGTACAGCTTCGCCATAGCTGCCTCTACATTGTAAGAGGTCTTGTGATCCTTGGTGTACTGGTCTTTTGTGCATGCAGCCTTATAAACCATAAACTGTGCTGCCTGAGCCTTTGTCGCCATGTCAGCAAGCTGGAACTGTGTATTCTGGAATGCGCCGATCGCACGTCCAAACTGCTTTCTCTCCTTCACATACGCAATCGTTCTCTCAAGCGCGCCCTCGCCAATACCAAGCGCCTGCGCTGCGATACCGATACGTCCGCCGTCGAGTGTATGCATTGCGATACCAAAACCTTTGCCCTGCTGTCCAAGCATATTTTCCTTAGGAATCCGGCAGTCTGTAAAAATCAGCTCATAGGTTGATGAACCGCGGATACCCATCTTCTTTTCCTTTGTACCAAATGAGAAGCCCGGTGTGCCCTTCTCTACGATGAAGGCGGAGATTTCCTTTGTCATTCTGCCGCGCTTCTCGATCATGCCTGTGATGGCAAAAATCACATAAACATCTGCTTCCTTACCGTTTGTAATGAAAATCTTAGAACCGTTGAGCACCCACTCATCGCCCTCGAGCACAGCCTTTGTCTGCTGTCCCTGTGCATCTGTACCAGCACCCGGCTCTGTCAGACCAAAAGCGCCGATCTTCTTGCCGCTTGCAAGATCTGGCAGATACTTCTGCTTCTGCTCCTCTGTACCATATGTAAGGATTGGGTCACAGCAAAGAGAAGTATGCGCAGACACGATAACTGCTGTTGTACCGCAAACCTTTGCCAGCTCCTCAACACACATCGCATACGTCAGGACATCACAGCCCTGTCCGCCGTACTCCTTAGGAATAGGAATACCCATGAAACCAGCCTTCGCCATTTTCTCAACAGTCGCTCTTGGGAACTCCTCTGTCTCATCTACCTCGATTGCAAGGGGTTTAACCTCCTTTTCAGCAAACTCTTTGAAAAGAGTTCTCGCCATCTCATGCTCTTTACTTAATGTAAAATCCATGTTCTTTTTCCTCCATTTAATATGCTTTATACTCATCATGAACAGCAAGTCACTGTATTCATCACACAGTGCCTTGCCGCAATATTACTGTATCAATTATTTCTTGGTGTAATCATAGAAGCCAGCGCCGGTCTTCTTACCAAGCTTGCCAGCGCGCACCATCTTTCTCAGAAGCGGTGAAGGCGCATACTTCGAATCGCCAGTCTCGGCATAGATCACTTCCATGATCGCAAGTACGATATCCAGTCCTATGTAATCGCCAAGTGCAAGCGGTCCCATCGGATGATTTGCACCAAGCTGCATCGCAACGTCGATATCTGCAACGCTCGCAACACCTGCTGCATAAACATTGATCGCTTCATTGATCATCGGAATCAGGATTCTGTTCACGACAAAGCCTGCTGCCTCGTTCACCTCTACAGGAGTCTTGCCAATCTCAGAGGCGATGCCTTTGATTTTTGTTACCAAATCCGCAGGTGTGTTTGCACCGGCAATCACCTCTACCAGCTTCATTCTGTCTGCCGGGTTGAAGAAGTGCATACCAATCAGCGGACGGTCAAGCCCTGCACCCATCTCTGTGATCGAAAGGGAAGAAGTGTTGGTAGCAAAGATACACTCTGGCTTAACAATTTCCTGCAATTCCTTGAAAGTTGTCTTTTTGATCTCCATCTTCTCAGGTGCAACTTCAATCACAAGATCGCAGTCTGTACAGATGTCCTTCAATCCTGTAGCGATCTTCGCTGCGATGGCATCTGCCTTCTCCTGTGTAATCTTTTCCTTGCTTACGAGGAAATTCAAATTCTTTAAAATCTTCGCTTTTCCGCCGTCTGCAAACTCCTGCTTAATGTCACATAAGCATACCTCATAGCCGTCTGTCATTGCAAATGCCTGCGCAATACCGGAACCCATTGTTCCAGCGCCGATAATACCTACCTTCATTGTAAGTCCTCCTTATTTTTTATTGTTCCTTATACTAACAGTTCTTAAACGGCTCCTTCACCTTCTCCTTGTTCTTGTCAAGGAAGAACGCCATACCGTATTTCTGGTCCTCTGTCTCAAAGCAGTCACCAAAAAGTTTTTCTTCAATCACAATTGCCTTGTCCATATCTACATCAAGTCCCTCGTTGATCGCCTTCTTGCAGTTGCGGACAGCGATCGGCGCATTCTTTGCGATGCCTGCCGCCATCTTCTCTGCCTGTACCATCAGCTCCTCAGCAGGGTATACCGCATTGACCAGACCGATTCTTAACGCCTCGTCCGCCTTGATATTTCTGGCGGTATAGATCATCTGCTTTGCCATGCCAGCGCCCACAAGACGCGCAAGCCGCTGTGTGCCGCCAAAGCCCGGTGTAATGCCAAGACCAACCTCAGGCTGTCCAAACACTGCATTCTCAGAGCAGATTCGAATGTCACAGCTCATTGAGATCTCACATCCGCCGCCAAGTGCAAAGCCGTTTACTGCTGCGATCACTGGAACCGGGAACGTCTCAAGCTTTCTGAACACATCATTTCCCTTCTTGCCAAACGCCTCGCCCTCTGCCTTTGTGAGTGTGCTCATCTCACCGATATCAGCGCCTGCCACAAAGGATTTTGTGCCTGCACCTGTGAGTATCAGACATCTCACTTCGTCGAGGTTCACTGCGTCAAGAGTCTCATTGAGCTCGTCCAGCACCTGAGAGTTGAGTGCATTCAAAGCCTTTTCACGGTTGATGGTAATCTTTCCGACCGCTCCATTTGCTTCAAAAAGGATATATTCCATATTTACCTCCATATTTCGCTATCTATTTGAAATTATTCGTATTTTTTCACAACGGTTGAACATCCCATGCCGCCGCCGATGCAGAGTGTCGCAAGACCAGTCTTTGCGCCCTTTGCCTCCATCTCATGCAGCAGTGTCACCAAGATACGGCAGCCTGACGCACCTACTGGATGTCCCAGCGCAATCGCGCCGCCGTTTGGATTGAGCTGCTTATCCACATCAATGCCCAGATCTCTGCCTACTGCGATCGACTGTGCCGCAAATGCCTCGTTTGCCTCGATAATATCAAAGTCCTCGATCTTCATGCCGGTCTTCGCCAGCACTTTCTTCGTAGATGCCACTGGACCAATGCCCATCACTTCAGGTCTCACACCTGCAAGCGCGCCTGCTACCCACTCAGCCATCGGTGTCACACCCAGCTCTTTTGCCTTCTCTTCGCTCATGACAACGATTGCAGCTGCTCCGTCATTGATACCGGAAGCATTGCCGGCAGTCACATATTTATCCTTGTTGATCGGGCGGAGCTTTGCAAGTCCCTCCATTGTAGACCCTGCTCTTGGTCCCTCGTCAACCTTGAACTCTACCATCTCTTTTTTCTTCTTCACCATGACAGGAACGATTTCCTTGTCGAACGCGCCGGACTTCTGTGCAGCCTCTGCCTTCTGCTGGCTCTTTAATGCGAACGCATCCAGCTCTTCCCGCGTGATCTTCCACTCGTCACAAATATTGTCTGCTGTCTGAATCATATGATAGTCATTGAATGCATCCCAGAGTGCATCCTTAATCATGGTATCTACCAGCACTCCATTGTTCATTCTATAGCCGAAACGTGCATTAGGAAGTGCAAAAGGAGCCATGGACATGTTTTCCATACCGCCTGCTACCACGATGTCCGCATCACCCGCCAGAATCATCTGTGCTGCCATATTGACACAATTCAGACCAGAACCACACACAACATTCACGGTGACTGCGGGTGTCTCGATTGGAAGTCCTGCCTTGACCGCTGACTGACGTGCAACATTCTGTCCAAGACCTGCCTGAATAACACATCCCATATACACATGATCCACCTTGTCAGCCGGAACACCTGCCCTGTTCAGTGCTTCCTTGATTACGATCGCACCGAGCTCCTGCGCCGGAGTTGTGCTGAGTGATCCGCCCATAGTACCAATTGCAGTACGACATGCACCTGCCAATACAATTTTCTTTGTCATTATCATTTCCTCCATCTTTTATACTCTTGTAATGGGTTTTACATCCCATCAGTTTACACGTGACTGTGATTCTTCTGGCACAACAAACAAATATTTTTGAAAAACGCACAAAAAATAACGCAATTTCTCTCGAAAGAATGCTTCCCAATGCAGTCCTTTTGTGCAATATTCAAACTTTACTCCCTCATTGCGTTCATCACAATCATTGTGCTTATTTTACCACATTGTTAAAAAAAAAGCAATCTTTTTGTCTTTTGATATTTAATACAATATTGACGAATTTTACATCCTAAAATTATCCAATTTTATCTATTTCCATTGTGTTTCCAAGGTTTCCTCTTGAACTTTATTGTGCATTGTTTCTATCTTTTGTAATTTATGCACTTTTGTACAATGCTTTCTCCCTGCTAATTTTCCTCCGCTGGCACGGCAGGGTCTTTCATATCATATTTTCTGTCCCACTCCTTCGAGACCTCATTGCGCTCCACCTCACATCTGTGCGCGCTCAAAAATCCCGCAAGCTGATAAAAATCAACCCAGATCTCGTTGTTTCCATCCTTCTGTGACTCGTCAAAAATCAATTGCAGCCCCACATGCAGATGCACGGTCTTGATATTGTTCACATTTTCCTTGTCGCTGTAGCCCGTATGCCCCATATAGCCGATCACATCGCCCGCAGTGACATAATCTCCCTCCTTGAGCCCCTCGGCGTAGGGTCTGTTCTGGCGCAGATGTGCATAGTAATAATACCGCTTTTTATCAAAACTGCGGATGCCGATGCGCCACCCGCCGTAGCGGTTCCAGCCAAGCGCCTCCACATAGCCGGACTCGACTGCGATGATGGGCGTGCCCACCAGCCCCATCATGTCGTGTCCTAGGTGCTGGCGCTTGTAGCCAAAATCCCTGCCGACGCCAAAATCATCATAATCCTGATATGCAAACCCCGCCGCAATCGGTGAATACGCCTTCAGCCCATACTTTTTCTGATAGCTGCCGCTGTCATCCTTGATCTCATATTCCCCCAGCATTCCGCCAAGCACCGCCGAATACGCTTCATGATAATACGAAAAATGCTGATACTTCTCCCGGAGCGCTTCCTCTGTCGTCTCTTTCTCTGAGAGCTGCTTCGCTGCCTCCTCTATGTATTTGACCGATTTCTCATTAAATTCACCGCCCCCGCGCACCGCTGCGTAGGCAAGCAGCGTAATCCAGTCCAGATGCACCTCTGACTCATAGGATTCTATATCCAGCAGACATGCTTTCTTCATCGCTTCTTTTGAGGCGTTAAAATCAACCCACTTAATAAAATCATTCCCTGTCTGGCTGACCTGAAGCTCCTGAACTCTGTTCTCGTACCAGACAATTCCTGCCGCCAGCACCAATGCCATCAGAATCAAACATGTCATTATTTTATTCTTCACATAATCACCATTCTGTCAATACATTATCCGTTTATTATATGCATATAAAAATGGTGATATGCGCGCGCCTTTAACGGCATACTTCCTCTGCATGGGTCTGCGCTGCGCATAAAAACAGGACTGCCACCCGCAGGGATAACAGTCCTGCTTTTTTATGCTGTTTTAACATATGAAGGACAAACTCTGTTTTACTCTCAGTCCTCTGCATCGAAGGAATGTTCGTCTGGATAGAATATTATCACTTGATTATATTTCATCGCTGATCCCTCATATATCTCGATTTATCCAGTTCTACAAACTTAGATTTTTTTGTATGTACAATATCGTCCCATCGTAACGATATCTCCTCCATTACATTCATAAGGTATTTCTTTTACGAATTGAAACCCTAATTTTTGAAGAACACGGCCAGAAGCGAGATTTTCTATAGCATACGAGGTACTTATTTCATTTATCTTCTTGACTTCAACCGCATATTTTATAACAGTACTCATTGCTTCGGTTACATATCCATTTCCCCAGAATTTTTTTCCGAGATTATAAGAAATATCCCAATGTTTTTCATCATTATTGAAAAAAATCAGGCACGTTCCTATTATTTCATTTATGCCTTTCAGAATGATAATCCATCTGTCCCACTTATCATTGTTTAGATTTTCAAGTTCAAATTCTACAAACTCTTTTGCTTCGCTGATATCATTGCTTGCCTTCCACCACATATATCTTGATACATTTTCGTCTTGCATCCAACAGCTAAAGATTGCCTCTGCATCATCTGAATGAATTTCTCTTAGAATTAATCTATCGGTTTCTAACTTAGGTGTAGTCATATTTCCTCCAACAATACCAATTTACAGATTCTGCTGTACGATTTCAAAGTTCTTCTCCACAGGTAAACGTGTTTTGACTTGCTTCTCATATCCAAACCACCACGATCATAAATTCTATCAGAAACATTTCTTTTAATTGTATAGGGAGGATTTGTCGATTCCCAAAAATAATCATCTGTATCCATAAAAAAATATCCAAGCTTATTACTAATAAACTTACCTATAGTAGAAGTTCCTGAACCAGATGCACCATATATATGAACAACTTGTCTATCCATGATTTTTACTCCTTGTCGTTCGATCTCCCTTATACTACGACTATTATTTTATTGATTTCATTATACAATATCTACCCTCCGCCCACAACCCCTATTTACATTTACGCACAGGCTATCGTTACCTTATCCCGATGGAACTGTTGTCTCTTTCGCTGAGATCTGCTTTACTGCCTCCTCTATGTATTTGACTGATTAAATCAAATCCATTGCCTGCGGAATTTGCAGGCTTTATTGTAAACAGCGCAGCGGCAGTACCTGTGTATAATTTCCCTTTCCCCTACTCGTGCGCCGCCGATGCGCCACTTTAGTGGCATATTTCCTCTGCATCGGCGTGTGCATAAAAGAACAGGCATCGGTTCCCCAACACCTGTCCATACATCCCTATTTAATTTTCCGGCTCTATCAGACCATACGTATTTCCCTTACGCTTGTACACCACATTGACCTCGTCTGTCTCCGCATTGCAGAACACATAGAAATCATGACCCAAAAGCTCCATCTGAACACATGCATCCTCTGCATACATTGGCTTGATGTCAAATTTCTTTGTGCGGACAATGCGCACCTCCTCATCGTCGTCCTCGACCTCTCTCTCTATAAAATCGGTTCTGAGGCTTGCGGCTCCTGCCTGCTGGTCTGCCCTGAACTTGGTTCTGTATTTCTTGAGCTGCCGCTCGATCACTTCCGCTGCTAAATCCACTGATACATACATATCGTTGCTCACCTGCTCTGAACGAATGATGTTTCCTTTCATGGGAATGGTAACTTCGATCTTCTGCCGCTCCTTCTCGACGCTTAATGTCGCGTGTACCTCCGTTTCTGGCGTGAAATATTTCTCCAGCTTGCCGATTTTGTCCTCAACTGCTGCCCTTAAACCGGGCGTTACATCAATGTTCTTACCGCTGATAATAAATTTCATTATGTCCACATCCCTTCCCACTTAATTGACAATTAAGCTTGTCTCTTTCATTGTATTTTGATTATAGCATATCTCTTTATATTTTCCAACAACTTTTGGGAAGATATTCTAAATTTTTCGTAAATCTCCGTCCTTTTTTAGACATATTTTATCATATTCAACAATTTAAAAATGTCAATAAATTTA
>VSNR01000090.1 GCA_009774345.1 Lachnospiraceae bacterium
TTTCTAAAATTGGAGGTGTTTGATATGAATACTTATTAGGTTTCGATAGTATTTGTTACAAGGAAAATATTTTAATGGAGGTAATTATATGTTAAAATCAAAAAAAGTTCTATCAGTTTTATTATCGTCGGTTATTGTCTTGGGAATGAACACTTCAGCTTTTGCAAGCGAGGTATCTGAGCCAGATATAGCTAATATACCTCAAGTAAATTACACAGAAGATGTTAACAATTATGATGAATTTATCTTTTGTGCAGAAACTAGGGCGCTTGAGGAACCAGTATCAAAGTGGGATTGGAATAAGGGGGCATATAAGGTAAACGGCACATCGAATAGTGGTTCTACACTATATACAAATCGATACTTTAAAGATGTGGTTGGAAGGACATTTTCTTTTACGGCAGGTTATGCTAATCCAGTTACGGTTGATTTAGTGCATAAAGGTATTGTGGTACAGACAGTGGTTAGTACGTGGACTATTGGAGCTGGTAAAACGAAAACTGTAGAAATAGAAAAGGATGATCTTGATGGAAAATCAGAGAATGGAAGCTACTATTTTAGATTTAATTCGGATCCCATAGGTGAAAGCTATTCAATTAGTGGAACCTTTGAATAATCTGTTTCCATTCCATTTTGGTTAAGAGTGAATACAAATGAATCATGAACGATCAAAAATCGGCATCGACAGTTTTCAACTGAAATGTCTAGGCATATTTTTTATGACACTGGATCATATTGGCAGTTATCTGGTGGCAGGTATTGGACCGAATTTGTTTCGGACAGCAGGCAGAATCGTCGCACCGCTTTTTTTATATGTCGCAGTAAACAGTGCGTATCACACAAGAAACAAACTGCGTTATGTATTGCGGCTATATATTGCCCATGTGCTGATCTGTCTGACAACCTTATTTTTGACTACTTGTATGCGAGATGTATTTGGAGAACATGCGCAATTCAGTATCTTGCCTGCTTTCATTTATATGATACTCATTATATGGATACGCGAAGAATGCCGGAAACCATTGTTTCAGATTTTGAGTATTGGAATGCTCATGCTTCCGAATGTACTGCTGCTCTTTTCGGGCCCATTTTCGGAAATATGCCACATTTTCTTTCCTGATCTTCTTTCAGTGCCTTATTCTCCGTTTTTTGTCATGATGGGAATATGCTGGTATTTTGCAGAGAGCAGGGAGAAACAGATGTATATTTTGGTGGCTTTTTCCTGCCTGGCGCTGATTGGCGCGCAGATTGTTGGCCGGTTGAACATTTGGCTGTATACAGACTTTTTTCATGCGAATCAATTTTGGATGATACTTTTTCTGCCGCTGATGTATCTGTATAATGGGCAGCAGGGCAAACCGATCAGGAAATTTTTCTATGTGTATTATCCGCTGCATATCTATGTATTGATGCTGATAGGGCAGTGGTGACATTTGACTTATAGGGAAGCATTAGATTCGGAAAAAGAACTGGGATTTAAGTGTAAGAAAGTCCAAAATAAAGCTGTCGCTCTATGAAATTTTATTTCTTAAAGCGACAGCCCTTTTTATTCAACTTTTTATTCAAGATTCTTGATCAGATTCTCATAAAATAATACTTCCTGATTTTTAAATGCCTGTAACGCGGGATTATATTCTGGACTGCGGGCATCTTTTAGCGTGAACAGTGCCTGTCTGGCAAATTCCAGTACACTGCCTGCGTCTGCTTCATCAAATGCCAGGCGGTTTCCATTTAATTTTGCCAGCATATGCTGTCTCAAAAACTCAGAGGGATATAGGAATTGTCCGTTTTCATCAATACCGAGTCCATCGGTTCCAGATGCTGTCGCTGCCTGATCCCAGGCCTGTCTCACAGACGCAGGCAGATGGTCAAAGAAGTCCTGGCGGATATGCTGGTAATCCGTCTCACTGCGCAGGTCGTCGATAGAGATCTCGCTGTTGAGATAACGGCTCCAAAAATCTTTGTCGCTTAGATACATCGCAAATGTCGAATCCAGTCCCCTTGCCTTTTTGAGTTGTTCCTGCGATACGTCCATGCTCCAGCCTGCCTCTTCGTTTAGATGATTGACATAGCGGATCTCGCCGCTGCTGTCAAACTGTATTTGTGCATATCCGCCGTCCAGGTCGCTGACATAGGTACTATTTTCGACGGGAACCAGGATGCCCTCGCCGATGTCTCTCATTTCTACTTCTTTTGGCATTCCGTATTTATCAAGAAAATGTGTCAGTTGATTGCCGTCTGTCACCTGCTTGTACAGCTTTGCCTCCATGTATGACTCTTTGGTATTGTCAACCATGCTAAGCCAGTCGCGCTTCTGCATGGCGCCTTCGTCCATAGAATTGTCCTGCACATATCCTTTTAGCAGCGCCCATTTGCTCGTCGTGCCTTCTGTACGTTTTTCGTGGGCATCTGCATAGCTGCACAGTGCAAACATTTCAAGGTCAGATGCGCTGCTGGCATCAACCTCGTCAATATTGACGGTGTATTCCTGCTTTGTCCCGTCCGGCTTCTGCGCTGTAATTTTGATCATCGGCGCATCCGATGAAAAGCTGTCCGCATAAGCTGCCGTGAGGGTATAGCGGTCGTTTGTTTTTGCGTCTGTGTACAGCGTGCTGCCAAGGATGTTCTGTTCGCTTTTGGCGTTGTCAGCTGTTTCCATACTGTAACGGCGGTTTACAAGCCTTGAATTTTGATTGTTTTTTATATAGGATTTGTATTCCTGATAACTTAGGGTGACATTGTTTACTCCTGACATGGTGGTGGTCCTTTCTGATAGGAACTATCATTTTATTTTTTGGCTGTCTGTAGATCTCAAAGTATCTTGCTTTGAACCAGGCAGCAAAATTTATGACATTATTATAATACAAAATAAAGTATTTGTGGAGTGACAATATAGTGACAAAAAGGTGACAAAAATGCGACATTTTTCATATCTCTACAAAGTTTGTCAAAATCGCGTCAAGTTCGCCGCTGTCGATGATACCTAGAATCTGCTTTAGTGCTTTCTGCTGTATTCGTTCATAGGTTCTTTTGGATTGTACATTTTGCTGCCCGTGGTATCTTTCGTGCTGATTCATGATTTGTTCCCATGTATATCCATCAATTAAATGCATTTGAATGATTTCCCTTTCGCTTTCGCTTAGACTATCCAGACTGTTTTCTGCTATGTGGATGATCCGGCAGAGCTGGTTATATTCATGGTCTGCCTTTTCTATACATTTTAAAACCTCTTTTTTAGCCTTTAGTTTTTTCATAGATTTAAACAATGACTTTACATCATTTTCTGTCATCTGTTTGTATTTCCCCCCTTATCAGTTCCTTTTGCGAATATACGATACTCATGCCAGCTGCGGCCGTGAAGCGGCATATTTCCTTATGCGGCTGTATGCGTCATTTTATACTGGTGGTCAGTTTTTTCGACCACCAGTATATATATCGTGTTTGCTTCCGTAGTTTTTTAGAGCGTGCATGGTTATTCGTCTTACTGAGGAAAATATTAATGTGGGCACGATGTATTTGTTTCAGTGTTAAATAAGTCTCCAAGCTTTAAATTTCCACAGTTACTGCATTTTTGCGCGTAATAATATTCTATCTTGCAGCTATTATCTGGGTACTTAATATGTTTTGTTGCTTTGCAGGATTCATAAGTATGTCTGCATGTACTATATACTTCTGATTCGAAATTTGCTTCGCCTGATTCGACAAGGATAGTGCCATCTTCATCAAAAAATACCCATCCGCCATTTTTATTTACAGGCAGATCTTTATATACCTCTTCCTCATAATCAGAAACAATAAGCTGGTCGAAGACCTCCTCTGTATATATTACACTTTTGGGACTATAAGCAAATACAGACAAGGAGGAGGAGAACAAGGTTGCTCCCATGATACAGGTTCCCCATATTTTCTTATACAGTTTTTCTTTTTTTATTCCTTTTTTCATTTGATATATCCTCTCTTTGATAATTTTATTTTGCATATTCAGTCCCGTAAGGGGGAGTAAAGTATGATTGGCATGATGTTCTGCCATTCTGATAAGTAGCAAGCCATATTTTTTAATCTCTTCTTTTGTCCGCCCTGTCATTATTTTGTAGTCACATGATAATTCCGCGACCAGGTTCCATTGATATAATACATACCACGCAAACGGGTTATAAAAATTCAGTGCCAGCATACAGAGCACCAGGATTTTAATCAGATTATCCCACTGACGAATATGGATGCTTTCATGTTCTATGATCAATTGAAGTTCGTCGGTTGTCCAACTTTGCAGCGGTAGTATAATAATCGGACGAAAGACACCAATTACAAACGGAGTATCCAATTCTTGATACTGAAAAATTCGCAAAGAAGGAGTGATCTGTTTGTCAGAAAATTCGTCCTGCATTATTTGAATATACGTTGAATCTGTGAGGTTTTCGGTGGTATTCCTAAGAATCCGTTTTATTTTCAAATATCTATAAAATTGACAGCTAAAAAAACATAAGCCAATTAGAATGATCCCGGTAAGCAAAAAAAAGATAATCCAATTCGGCGGAATGATTTTATTTGGTGTAATCTGAATAATACGCGATGTATAATTTGTATATTCAGCCTTCTTATTTGTGATACAGGGTACATGAAATTTCCATATAAAAGCCAGCAAGTCGCCATAGAGTGTATTGTAATAAGGAAGAGGCAGAATATACTCCAAAATATTGCAGATTAGATAATATCTTCTCCACTGTATTGATAAATGTTTTTTGGCAAAAGGATACAGGATGATATAAAAAAATGTACCAATACTGCCCAATAAGGACATCGTAAATAATAAGGGCATCTTATAATTCCTCTAAGATTTTTCTAAGTTCGTTTGCTGTATTTTCATCTAATTTCTGCCCTCCTGAAAAAGCGGACAAAAAAGTATACATAGAACCGCCGTACAATTCATTGATCAATTCCTTTGCCTCCCCTTGTTTGTATTCCGTATAACTGAGCGATGGATAGTAAATTCTTTTTTTTATATTATTGTGTGTGTTGATCAAGCCCTTGTCCTTGAGCCGTTTGATAAAAGTATTGATCGTCTGTTTTGTCCAATTTTTTTGACAAGTTTCATTTAGGTATGTTACAATGTCACCAAACATTTTCCCTTCTTCATGGTTCCATAAGTATTCCATAATTAAATATTCTGATTCGCTGATCAGGTATTTTATTTTTTCTTTTGACATAATATTAAACCTTTCTGTAAATGTTTTTTCTACAGTTCCTTAATGTATAAGACATAGGTGTTTTATATCAATCATAACACAGGTGTCAAATATAGTAAACAATTTTTGGATGGTTTGGTGTAAGAATGTGTGCTACAATGGTATTGGAGGTTTTGCGCAATGTATGAAGTGATGAAAAAAGAATCGGCACCCCGTTCTGGTTCAGCGAAAAATACAACCGGCATTCCTGATAAGCTTAAACGCCAGTTTGAGACGTATTCCGGGCTCTCTTTTGATGGCGTGAAGGTTCACTATAATTCTGACAGGCCCAGGCAGATGCAGGCGCTTGCATATACACAGGCGGATCAGGTTTATATTGCCCCCGGTCAGGAGCGGCATCTGGGGCATGAGCTGGGGCATATTGTCCAGCAGCGCAGAGGGCAGGTGCGCGCTACCTGTAGTTTGAATGGACAGGCAGTGAATGACAACCCTGCGCTTGAGAAAGAGGCGGATACAATGGCATCACATGTATCTGGTTGTTTGACGCATGCAGAAGAGACAGAAAAAAGTGGATGGTATCCGTCTGCATCTGGCGGGATCGTTCAGAGGAAATTGAATGTGTTAGATTTTTCGAAAGGACAGGGTGGACAACAGGAAACAACCGATAGTCATGTAGTTATTTATCAAATGTCGGCACCAGAAGGGAAGGATATAACGGATTTGAACAAAGAGAATTTTGAGCAGATACAGGCAGTTGATGAACAAACGAAAAAAGGGATGATATTCATTGGGCATGTAGAGTTAGGTGATTTTGCGGGTTGTAATAGTTGGATAGTAATTGGACTTAAAACAAGGCTGGGTTCAAGCTATTATGATACGGAGAATGAAAAAAGTGCACCGATTTCATACAGTAATAAAATGGCATACAGGGCATATGTAGGCGAAAAGGCAGCTAAGGAGCTTTTGGAAAAGATGGCAGCAAAAGGGCTTGTGCAGGCGGTGCAATCTCATGGTGCAAATAAAGGTAACAAAGGGTACAAGTTGAGTGAGAGGTGGTATATACCAGCAAGCGAAAACGAAATTAAATTTTCAGAATGGGATTCTGCCAAAAGTGAGGAGATGATTAAAAAGTGGAATCAAATTTTGGACAGCGAGAGTATGAATGCGAATTCTTTAAGTGAGAAGGAAAAACAGCAATATAATCAGTTGAAGGCATTGATTGGTAAGTTTCAATCCATAGTTGACGCTGCCCAGACAGCTGTATTCGGCGATTTGCAATCCAGTTTATCTGAAGCGGGCGCCGAGGCGGGGATTATGGAAAAACTAAAGCAAATGGGGCTGGTTACAAAGGGGGGGCATAAAGACATGGACAGTGGTAAGCGAGAAGAGTCTGCGTCGTAGAATTCAAAAGTACAGACAAGAAACACCTCTTCAAACAACATTTCCTTCAAACTATTTTGAAAAAATAAATGTTTATAAGGAAAACAGGCCTAATGAGTTTATAAAGCAGAGGCAAAGAAAAGTGGAAGAGATGGAAAAAGCAAAGATTATACAAAAGGATAAAAATCATGGAAACGATAAAGAATCATATTATAAGTGGTCAGTAGATTCAGAGAATAAATTAGGTGACGCTTATAAGGACATTGAAGAAGATAAATCCCATCTGGAATGGTTAGAGCTTTTGGAATTGTGGTTGCCAGGTCAGCAGGAAATTGTTCGTTTATGGAAACAAACGAACCGACTTCATATGGACTCAACAGAAGATGTGGTTGATGGTCAACAGGAATGTGGTGTGTGTAGAAGAAAGCAGTCAAAAGATTATAAAAAGAAATACACCACATGCGGTTGTTGCGATTGAACCACCATATCAGCATTTGGTTATACAGTATCCCTCTCTGTTTCATGAAGATGGCAATAAGAGGGAGGTGGATATCGGGACGATGGAGTACTTTTATCAGCAATGTGTCGATAAAAAGGCACAGAAGGGAAAGGATAGCTGATGACATAATTACAATAGTCCCTCATACTTCCCCCACATCTCTCTTGTGACGGGCCGCTCCATTTTCTCATACTCTGCACGGACAGCGTTCAGCACATGTTCCATGCAGAGTTTTCGGTTGTCATGGACTGCCATGACACAGGCGGTATAGACTACATTTTTGATAATGCCCCCGGAGAAATCAAACTGTCTGGCCAGAAGGATTTGATACTCTGGATGGTGACAGGGCAGGATTATATATCCGCTATCGGGAGGAAGCCGTCCATGATGTGTATTGCGGAGATATCGGAACGGATGGAAAAGAGTATGAGCGCAACCGTATTGATGAGGGATATGAACTGTATCTGAAAGATGCAGTCCATATAGATACGGCAAAAGAAAGTCCAGAGGATTTTATTTTGCAGGAAACGGTTATGAATAATGCGGATTATACGGTGTGGCTTCGTATGCCCTGTGTAGTGCCGAGAGGATGTGCAGTCAAGATGATCGTAACAGTCCGCAAGAATTCGGAGAAGACAAAGGAGCTGTCCTTTCACGCCAGACTGCAGATGCCTGCCTTTACGGATTTGGCCGGGAATCATGAGCTAAAGATTGATATAGACCGTCTGATGCCGCCAAAGGGGCAGTGTACAAGCAGGGAGTATTGGATCTGTGCTGACAATGCCAAGACAGACGAGACGACGATCCTGTGCAGGAGAGAGGATATGCAGTTTCAGGTTGGCAAATATGCGGTTGAGCCAAGAACTGGGATCTCGCTTGGCGTGCGTTTGTCCAATCAGCCGCCCTATGACCTGGCAGCCAGAGAGATCGGGAAGACAAACCTGGATACCGAACTGAAACAGAACATAGAAGAAGGGGTCTGTATTGCCGTGCTTCATTTTTTGCGCAAGGATGTCAGCTGTCTGCTCAGCGGTGTGCAGGAATGTGGTGTAAAGCACTATATAGTCACACCCGGTAAAGAAAAGCAAAGACAGCTGTTTTTGTCCTATTTTACAGGAAAGGACACGGCGCAGCCAAGCACAGAAGATTCCCGGGGAAATTGAGCGGATATTAAGTATTATAGATGAACCTGCCAGAATGTTTTACGAAAGACTCTTAGGCTATCGGAAGGAAGAGACCGTCCTCCATCACCAGCCAAAGGTCTATGATGAAGAAGCAGACATATTGTACAACAGCATCCATGATGAAGAAGCCGATATATCGCACAGCAGCATCCATGATGAAAATACAGGCATTCTCTATCGCAGCATCCGTAATGAAGAAGCTGATAATTTGTATCGCAGTATCCAGAATGAAAATACAGACACTTCCTATAACAGTAGCAGCGAAAAAACAGACATTTCGTATCGCCATATCCATCATGAAAATGCAAGTATTTTCTATAACAGCAATCACAATGAAAGTGCCAATGCTGCGCATCACCATACAATGAATGATATGTCAATTCGAAGCGCTGCTATATATGCCATATTAAAACAGATAAGAGAAACTGAGAACAGCCTTTATCAGGAAATCATATTGAAACAGAATCCTGTGCTCTATGAGTACCCTGTGTCTGAACCATACAACCGTGCATTGGCAGACGATGCAAAAGGCATTGCAAATCAAATAGCCGTGCACACAGCAGACAGGAAAGCACAGTCTTTTCAGGAGACAGCGCATATAGAGCTGGTACATAAAAAAGAGGAGACCGTATCAGAAGAGAGGATACAGTATGCGGCAGAGCAGATCCTGCAAAGCAGCAGGGAACAAAATATAAAACAAAGTCAAAGCATACAAGCACAGATACGGCAGGAACAAGCAGAGCAGGGGCAGGCTGTGCAAAAACAATTCCAGGATATCGGACAGGAACAAATCGCACAGCTGGTCAGCCAGAACCTGAAAACACAGGTGCATACCATTTCGGACAGGGTCTATCTCGAATTGGAGAGAAGACTAAAGAATGAACAGCGGCGGAGGGGATATTGAGTATGGACCATGATCAGCTGGAAACAGCATATTTGGAAATTTATAATGATACAGCGTCCAATGCAGATGCAGCCGCAGGCAGTGTGCCGCTTTCTGCTGTCAAGGGGAAACTTGCAGGCGCATCTGACGAATGGAGCGATAACGGTGAGCGGCATATTATCAAAGTTCAGTTTCATCCATCTACTTTGACCTTCTCTACGCATGACAACAGCGCGGCGAAAAAGAAAAAAGTATCCCTGACACAGAAAAAACAGGATCGCGTAGAGACAGCTTTTGCAGATCATACGGATGCTTCTATCAGCGTAAGCTTTCAGCTGGTTTTTGACAGAACGATTTATGAGGATTCTGATGTGCAGCCCGATGTGGAACGGCTTCTTGCACTGGTCAAGGATCCGTTCGTGCGAAAGGCCGCTTTCTGGTGGGGGGAAATGTCATACACAGGTGTGATTAAAAATGTGGATGCGGAGTATGTACTTTTCAATGCGCTTGGAATACCTGCAAGAGCGCTTGTGAGTCTGACATTGGAGGGCATATAATATGGAAGGGGTACGCAAGGCAATTCTTAGAATTGACTGCGAAAATGGGACAAAGGAGGCAGTATCGTCACCAAACGAAGCCGCCCGCAAGATATTAAACCATGGCAGTACAGACATGGCTTTCGGGCAGGAGAAATGTGAAATAGTAGTACAGTACAATCCGGCAAGTATCAAATACCGCGCTGGCATCTCACAGAATCGCAGTATAAAGTACGAGAGACAGAACAAAGAGGTTTATAAGATTACTGCCATCACGGGGGAAAGTACTGCGGATATCTCTTTTACCTTAGTTTTTCACAGTCGTTTCGAAGGAGATCCGTCGGTGCAGGAACAGATGGATCTGCTCTTCAATATGATACGAAGAAGTCCTGAGAAGCAGATAGAATTTTTATGGTCCAATATATATGTGCAGGGCAGGCTGGTATCTTTTTCAGGAGTGTATGATATGTTTGACAGTACAGGAAGACCCATCAGCGGACATATGGACATCACAATTGAGACATCCACGAAAGTCGAGCGGACAAGCAAAACGCTTCAAAATCTGGATAATAAGAAACAACAAGACGAATTGAGGAAGACATAAATGAAGGAATATCAAGATCTCAGGAAAAAATATGGTGCGTTTGCATATCCGATACTCACACTGCAGGTTGGAGATAAGCTGTTTTCGGAAAACAAGCATAGCCTCGTCCTCAGCAGTATACAGGTGGATCTAAGCTGTGGACTGGAGGCATCTGCGGCTACCTTTTGGATTTACAATGTCTATAATCTCGAGAAGGGATGTTATGAATTTGCTCACTTTAAAGACTATATACAGCTTGGCAGTGCAGTGACTGTTTCGCTGGGTTATGGCGCGGTGGAGGAGATGGTTTTTGTCGGTTTTGTGGCACAGACCCGCTTTGTGAGCAGTGAGGGGGACATTCATCATGTAGAAGTCACCGCAATGGACGCGAAGGGACTGATGATGTCCGGCAGTTATGCGAGGCAGATGACGGCTGCAAATTATGGGGACGCGATATTAGAGATCTTTCGGAAACCGATGTATCAGAAGATGAACACAGAGGGAATCTACAAATCAGTCAAGGTAGACGACACACCAGACAAGAAGACAGATGGGAATGATAGCGCAACTGCCTATACGGTCGAGATGGTGTCGGAGAGTGATTATGAGTTTATCGTGAAAGCTGCAAAGCGGTTCAATTATGAATTTTACGTGGATGCAGGAGTAATATATTTCAGGAAAACAAAGCGGCCGCCAGAGGAATGCCTGCTGGAAATCGGGATGGATCAGGGGGTTATCAACTATGATATCACCTATGACATCACAGGGCTGGTAAAGAGTGTGGAGGTCAGGGGTATGGATACAGCCAGGGCGGCGATGGTTTCAGCGGTCACGAAAGTCTCCAATAAGATTTCTACAGGAAACCGGGCAAAGGCATTGATCGGACAAGCACAGAGAATCGTGATTGATGCCGGAGCAGTATCAAAAGAACAGGCGCAGTATCGGGCAGATTCCCTGATGGAGGATATCGCTTATCGTTTTGGAACGCTCGAATGTGACTGCGTTGGGATGCCAGAGTTAAAACCAGGACATTTTATCAGAATGACGGATTTGGGCGGACCCTGTGACAATCGGTTTTATATCACACGGGTAAGACATGACATGTCCAGCGAAGAGGGGTATCGTACCCATATTACAGCAGTGGCAGCTGCGTTGGAATAAAAACAGGAGAGAATCAATGGCATTGTTTGATGTATTTGATGCTGTTTCAGAGAAGCAGCTCACCAAGACGGAATATGGCGATGAACGCATCTATGGGACCGTTATCGGTATTGTAGCCCAGAATTATACACAGGAGATGCCGGGCCGGCTCTGTGTCACCGTGCCAGTGCGTGATGCAGATGCCAATCAGCTCAAATGGGCAAAAGTGGCAATGCCCTATATCGGTTCCGACTGGGGCGTGTATTTTCTGCCCGAAAAGGGAGATCAGGTTTTGCTGATCTTTGAGGACGGAAATATAGAAAAACCCTATGTCATTGGCTGCATTCCAAAGGATAAAGATAAATTTCTAAAAAACACGGCAAATGAACACAACCAGATCAAACAGCTGCAGACAAGAAACGGAAGCAGGATTTCGTTCTGGGATGATGAAAATGAGGACGGGGCGAAGGATAAGATTACGATTGCGACAGCACAGGAGGAACATCATATTGACATTGACAATGAAGCGGACAAGATTGCTGTGTACGATAAAGAAAAGCACTGCCTGGTGGAGATGAATACTGGGGAGGGCGTTATGAAAGTACATGCACAGCAGCGTCTTGAGATTACCGTCGGGGATACGATAAAGGTGATGATGAACGGTGAGAGTGGAACAGTGCGCATCGAGGCGAAAAGTATTGCCGCAGCAGCGGCCTCAAATATTCAGATGGAGGCAGATGGCAATATCAAAGTGTCAGGACGGCAGGTCAGTACAGAGGCGACCTCCCTGTTAAAAAACGAAGTGAAAGCGGTGCCAGGGCTGTCTATTTACAAGATTGGTGTCCATTCAGAGACCAGGCAGAACGAAATTCACATCACAGTAAAGCCAAACAGCCTGGAGGCATTTCCAAGACTCTCTGACACGTACAGGAATGAGATTGGACAATACCTGGAAAAGTATCGAATGCTCACGACAAAGATTGTCATCAAACAGCCAGTTTATGTGCCAATCCATGTGACAGGGACGATTGCGGTCAGAAAACATTTGGCGTATGACAGAGAAAAAATCGAAAGGGCACTGAAAAAGATGCTCGACGGGATTCATTCAGAGGCAGGTTTTGGGTGTAAAATTGTATTTCATGAATTATACCACTGTCTGCGGAATGTGGAGTGTGTAGAAGAGATCTATGACCTGTCCATATTTCCTGACAGCAGTCAATGGGCGGAAAAAGTGGGCCTGGACATACAGTTAAAAGCAAATGCATTGTATTATCCTGGAAAACTGAGGATAGAGGCAGTAAGATAAAGGCTGTAAGATAAAGGCAGTAAGATAAACGTAAAAACGTATCAAGAGGTGTATGTATGCAGAGCAAAAAAATATATACATTAAGTGAGACAAAGCTTGCAATGGCGTATTTTGAGGGCTTTATGCAGGAGGGGCGTGTACTGTATGCCACAGGCAGCAGGCATTATGTCATTTTGAATCGTTTCCGAAGTTATGAAAAAAATACAAAGTGGGGACGCTTTCACTGTAAGCGTACATTTTCACAGAGCAGTACTCTCAGAATATATATTTTGTCAAAGGATGCAGAGGAGGCGCAGGCAAATCAGCTGAATCAGTATTTTCATGACAGCAGGGAGCCGTGGCCGCAGAAACGTGCCTGTTTTGAACAGGAGGGAGCCGTGTTTGTCAATCACGAGGACGTTCTGCTGTATGCATTTTCAGGGGAGTATCTTTGGATTGCCATAGAAATTGAAGATCATGAAATTGAAGATCATGAGATAAAACCTTATGAAAACGAAAGCCATCCTGTGAGGACCAGCTTGTATGATATGTATTTAGACAGTCAGGGGGACAATTTCATGCAGACTTTTCCTGAAATCTATCAGGAAGAAGGAGAATTTTCCCATCGGTACATGTCCATTTTTTCGTCTGTCTATCAGGATCTGTCAGACAAAATTGCAAATATGGATCAATATTTTGATATCCGCACGACACCAATGCCAGTACTCAGAGAAATTGCAGGCTGGCTTGGATTTGAGGCGACAGGAGATTTTCTCGAAGAAGAGATGCTGCGCAGCCTGATTCAGGAAATCTATCAGCTCAACCGCATCAAGGGGACGAAGGAGGTCCTCAGAAAATTGATACGTGTCATACTGGGCAATGAAGCATTTTCCGAGACATTTATCATAGAGAGAAACCGGCTGGAAGGATATATACCAAATGACATGCAGCAGACATATCAAAAGCTGTATGGGGAGTCTGCGCAGGATGTGACAATTCTTGTGAAGATACCTGAGAATGAAAAACTACAGCAACAGGTGATGTATCTGCTAAGACAATTTAAGCCTGTAAGAAGCCGTATCAGGCTGGTATTCTGTCAAAGATGCAGTCATCTTGACAGCTATTGTTACCTGGATTACAATGCAGCTCTTGCGCAAAAAGGGCTTACATCGACAGATCAGGGCAGCAGAATGAACGGCACGGTTATCTTGCAGTAAATCTCTGTCATGAAAGAGGATGCTTATGGGAAAATATACGATTATCGCAGACACAGGCAGACATTATAAAATGTACAAATACATGAAGGGAGAATATTACAGTGAACTGATGAACCGTATGCTCCTTCAGAAATATAATGATACCCATCTGAATGCGGATTCTTAAAAATTCTTTTGTTTACTTATTTATAATACAGTGATAAAATGATCTAAAACGATAGAGAAATTATTGAGGGTCACGGAATGGAACGCAGATTTAATACAACAGGTTCGTGTAACAGAGCAAGGCATTATATGGTAAAGCTTGACGAGCGGTTAAAAAGGATGAAGGAAGATTATGTGGATGAAGGAAGTTACTTTGTCATCAACAGAGGACGGCAGTATGGCAAAACAACAACGCTCAAAGCATTATCGGAATACTTAAAAGACGACTATATTGTCCTTTCTATGGATTTTCAGATGATGAGCACGGCGAATTTTGCGGATGAGCAGACTTTTGTTCTGTCATTTTTTGAATATATTGAAGAACTGGTTTCTTTTGAGAAGGAGGCAATGAAACCGATTGAGACGGAAGTGTCACAGGCGCTTGGCTGTCTCAAAAATCAGGAAGATAAAACCATAAAAAATATGTTTGTGTATTTGAGCAATATATGCAGAACCGCTCCAAAACCCATTGTCCTAATGATTGATGAAGTGGACAGCGCATCCAATAATCAGGTGTTTATCGACTTTCTGGCACAACTGAGGGGATACTATCTGGACAGGGAAAAACGGCCGATTTTCCATTCTGTTATTTTTGCAGGGGTTTATGATATTAAAAATTTAAAATTAAAACTCCGTCCCGATGAAGAGCATCAATACAATAGTCCGTGGAATATTGCAGCGGATTTTGATATTGACATGAGCCTTTCTAAGAAACAAATCGTGGCGATGCTCGATGAATACGAATCGGATCACCAAACGGGGATGGAAACGGCGGCGATCGCGGAGGACATTTACCAATATACTTCTGGATATCCATATTTGGTTTCTGCAATCTGCAAAATAATGGACGAGAAGCTGCCGTACAGCGAACGTTTTGAAGAACCGTGCGCTGTCTGGACGCAGGAGGGAGTTGCGGAGGCGGTAAAGCGAATACTGAAAACCAATGTGCCGCTTTTTGACAGCATGATAAAGCAGCTGGACACTTATAAGGATTTGCGGAGGATGATTGAGGAAATCCTGTATCAGGGAAAAAGGATCTCGTTCAGCCCTGCGGAAAAGTCCATCAATCTAGGGCTGATGTTTGGCTTTCTAAAGGAACAGGACGGATATGTTACCATAGCAAACCGCATTTTTGAAATGTACCTGCTCAATCTGTTTATAGCGGAGGAATCGGTGAAAAGCGAGATTTTCCTGTATGGACAGGGCAATAGAAATCAATTTATCCAAGGAAACAGGCTGAATATGGAACAGGTGCTTACAAAGTTTGTGGAATATTTCGCAGACATCTATACTGAAAAGGATGAAAAATTTGTGGAAGCATACGGACGCAAATTCTTCCTGCTTTATCTAAAGCCGATTATAAACGGTGCTGGGAACTATTATATTGAAGCACAGACAAGAGATGCCAAGCGCACAGACGTAGTGGTGGATTATCTCGGGGAACAGTTTGTCATAGAACTGAAAATCTGGCATGGAAACGAATATAACGAGCGCGGTGAGCGGCAGCTTGCGGAGTATCTGGATTATTTCCATCAGGAGAAAGGGTATTTGATTAGCTTTAATTTCAATAAGAAGAAAGACACAGGCGTCAAGGCGCTTCAAATACATGGAAAGACGATTGTAGAAGCAGTGGTTTAAAAATATATGAAAAGAGGTGAAAAAATGGACCATCACAAATTTTGGAGTTGTCTGTTACTGATTAGCTGCATAATGTGCATTGTGACAGGACATGATATCGTGCGTGACAGAACAAAATAGTAGAATGAGCTTCCAGACAAGGAACAGACCATACTGGTATACTGCCGCAGCAGCAGGGTGCAGTTCTGCACCCTAATCCATGGACTGGATCATGCGATAGCTGTCGATCAGTCCTGCAAAGTAGGCGTTTGTGATATATTCTAAATGACATTCATCTTTCTGGGCTAACAATTTGTCAACAGTATCACGCTGTGAGGACGAGTAGCTGTCATTTTGATAACATTCATAAGCACGCAGGTATTCCTCCTGACAGGCTTGGTATTCTTGGTCTTTCCTAAGAAGTGTATTGAGTGTTGTGTCTTTCATGCTGTCCATAAATATTTTGATGGTTTCTCTTATTTCCTGTACAGAGTCGTGCTGTGTGATAATAGAAAAAAGTTCCTGTGTGTGTTTCGCTTGCTGAATCATAGGGTATTTTCCTTTCTGTCATAGGCATGATAAATATTACAAAAACAATTCTACCACGGCCAGAAAGAAAATGAAATGAGAATCGTTCTACAAATAGCCTGCTGTCTCTACAAAATACGACATATACTCACGACAGATAAGATCTGCCGTGAGTATCGCGCCAGCCGCAGCCGCGAAGCGGCATATTTCCTTATGCGGCTGTGTGCATCACATTATACTGGCGGTCAGTCTTTTCGACCGTCAGTATAAATAAATCAGAAAGGACGGATCGCAATGAAAATCTATGTGGATGCGGACGCCTGCCCCGTAGTCAGAATCGTAGAGCAGACTGCCAGAGAAAATGGTATTCCGGTAATGCTGCTGTGCGATACGAATCATGTGCTGCACTCGGACTACAGCGAGGTCAAAGTCATTGGAGCAGGAGCAGACGCCGTTGATTTTGCACTGGTCAACCTGTGCGGAAAACAGGACATTGTAGTGACACAGGACTATGGCGTTGCTGCAATGGCACTTGGAAAAGGCGCCTATGCCATTCATCAGTCAGGCAAGTGGTATACAAATGAAAACATTGACCAGATGCTGATGGAGCGGTACCTGCACAAGAAAGCCAGACGCTCATCTGGCAAAAAACACCTGAAAGGACCTAAGAAACGCACAGTAGAGGATGATGTACTGTTTCAGCAGTCCTTTGAGAAGCTGATACATATGGTGAAATCTCAGGATAAAATCAATTTATAAAAAACAGGGCATCACAAGATGCTTGCTGCATTTCATACCACAAAAACTGCAAACTGTGCTCAAACAGCCCATAGTTACTTTTTATATGATATCATGATATTTGATATGGTTTTTGACAATAAGGTTCACCTGTTTGCCAAAAGTACAACAGAGGCATCAGGAAAACATCAGACGAAAGCATTTTGAAACGCGTTCTAGGAGGAATCACAGCATGAATGAACAGAAAATGACTTACCACGCAGACCAGATCATTATGCGGGAGGGCGAGCTGTGTGATGCGATGTACAAAATCTTATCGGGCTCAGTGGCAGTCTATATCCGGTATAAAGAGGCGGACGAGCGCCTGATCGGAATTTACTCGAAAGGGCGCTGTTTTGGCGAGATGAATGTCTTGGCAGACCAGCCAGCCAGTTATACAGTTGTGGCGTATGATGAGGTGCTTTTGGTGCGCATCACGAAAGACTTTCTGGAGGATTTTATCAGAAACAATCCAAACAGTGCGATTGATATGATGAAAAACATGGGACAGACAGTCACAATCATGCAGAAAAATATTACTTGGCTGTTAAGGAGCTTTGTACGTTAACTATAAGAAAATGGTGTAGGTCTTGGGTTAGTGGATAGATGCGCTGTAAATTGCTGGCTGTGGTATGCTGGAAAGACAAGTGCGGGGCGTGGGAACAAGTATATAAAAAGTATTTGCAGAATGTGATGGTGTAGTGTAGAATAGAGCTGACAAAGTAAAGAACTACTGCATATCTGGCACCTATTCATTGAATGGGTATGTTGAATTGTATGGTATAGGTCTAAAACTATAGCAGACAGTATGAATAGAAACATTTATGTATTTAAATAGTAATAAATGCGTATTCTTTACTTTGTATAAAATGTTATTTTGTGG
>VSNR01000091.1 GCA_009774345.1 Lachnospiraceae bacterium
AAAACCGATGCTACAGCTTAACACTGTAGCATCGGCGTATTGTTATGCCTAAATCTGGCGTGGGTGTGAAAAGTAACCTGGCACTTGTAATTTAGACAACAATGAATTATAATTATCTGGTGCGTGTATAATACCTGTAATTCTGGGGTATATAACATCATAACAAAATAAAAATAAAAAGCTTCAGAGGAGAATTATGGAGAAGAAAAAGTATATTTCAGAAGATGAACGTGAAAAATGTCTAAAGGTCATAGATGCTTTTGCAGAACTGTACGAGACAACAAATGATGATATTGTCGTGTTAGACGGCGGAAGATACGGTTTTATCAAATTACAGTATTATAAGTTTCCCAATGGATTTAATACCTCCATGACATTTACAGACAGTGTCTCGCTGTTTGATGATCTCTGGGAGGACTGGCTGAATATGCAGCTTTTTGAGCTGGTAAAGGGAACGCCATTGATTGAGCTCGATTATGAAGATATTTTCAAGTGTATGCCGGAGGAGAAGCAGGAGACACTGATGGAAAAGAGAGGGTACTTTGCAGAAAAAGCAGGTCTTTCAATATAAAAAATTAGGGACCGTGCGGGGACAGTCCCTAAATATAAACCCAAAAACAGCGTTTTAAGCTTTCGCGAGTGCTATAATTTTTTTCAGATCAGCGATCAGCTCACCAGAGTAGGCGGCAGCTTCATTGTAAACTTGCTGCGCTTTGCCATATTCCTGATTGTTGATCGCATTGATGACGATCTGGCCATATGTATGAAATTTCCGGTGTTTGACTTCCAGTTCCTTCCAAATTGGCAGGA
Source organism: Lachnospiraceae bacterium (assembly GCA_009774345.1). Taxonomy (GTDB): domain Bacteria; phylum Bacillota; class Clostridia; order Lachnospirales; family Lachnospiraceae; genus COE1. Next base: position 811 of record VSNR01000091.1, read on the forward strand.
CGCCGGGAATATCAGGGGTCACAGCATAATAAAAGTGTCCGAAACCACATCTGGAAGAGTCTAACTGCAATGGTATGATGGATTTCGTATCCACGATCTTTTTGAGATTGCCAAGCCATGTCTGATGGGCAGTAATCGCATTGTTGATATACTGAATAAATTCTGTATTCTCTATGTGATAAAATGCGTCCTCAGACATCTGTCCCATCTTTTTGACGGATTCGTCGAGTGTTTTCTCGATATTGACAACGGGTTCTGTCGCCTGCCTGAGATCGCGGCCGACAGAGCGCATAAATTCTGTGCTTTCGTTTAGCTGGTTCTCCATCTCTGCCATCGCGCTGCTGATCTCTTCGCTGACAGATGCCATGGAGCTGATGGAGTCGTTGATCTGCGCGATGTGCCGTTTGCTCTCGTCATTTAACTCCCACACATTTGTAATTTTGTCTGCCATTGATTTGAGAGACTGAATCGTGGTGTCAGAGCTCTGCACACTCTTTTTGGAAGCGTGCCGCATATTTTCCACGAAGGTGCCCATGTCTTTTGTCAGCTTCTGGGTCTCCTCTGCAAGTTCGCGAATCTCGCCGGCAACGACCGCAAACCCTTTGCCCGCTTCCCCAGCCCGCGCTGCTTCGACAGAGGCATTCAGGGCGAGCAGATTTGTCTGGAGAGAGATCGTATCAATCCCGGACAAGATCGAACTAATGTGATTGATCAGGTTTATCAGTTCATCCATATCCGTCTGCATCTCGCCCGCCGCCGTGATCGTCTGTGTGGAAAAGTCCTTGATGGCGGTCAGCTCGTTTTGTCCCTCTTCGATTTTTTTGTATACCTGATCGGTCTCCCCGGAAATATTGATAATGGTATTGGTCAGTTCTTCCTGAGGATTGTTGGTGCTTCCAGAGGTTGCGCCGAATATGGTGTCTGTGGCGTTTGCAATTTTTTCCGAGATATCGACAATTTTTTTCGTCTGATGCTGCATTGTCAGATCGAGAGAGCTAATCTGCATGACGGCATTGATATTTTTGTCAAAGACCTCGGCAAACTGTTTTCTGCCGTCAGCTAATCGGTCATACATAACACCTAACTCTGGTTCACTGGAATAGTCAGCACGTTTCAGTTCTGAAACAGCTTTCATAAGTACTGCTTTTCTTTTTCTGGTTATCATTTATGAATCTCCGTTTCTTTTAGATTGTAATTTATTGAAGCGAATTACCTGATAATTATATCTTACGTGATTTTTCTTTTTTTTCAAGTGTTTTCTTCATGAAACTTTATGAAAATAAGAAAAATAAGACTTTTGGTAAAATGAGCCATGCAGATTGTCAAAAAGGAATTTAAGAAGTATAATAAAAATGATTTTGTATGATGTTATACTGGCGGTCGAAAAGACTGACCGCTCAGTATAATGTGATGCGCACAGCCGCATAAGGAAATATGCCACTTCGTGGCTGCGGCTGGCGCGATACTCACGGCAGATTTCATCTGTCGTGAGTATATTCTATAGATGAAAGAGGGTAAGAAATGGACAATATACATAGCTGTAGTACGCTGTGGTATGACAAACCTGCGTCGGATTGGAATGAGGCGCTTGCGCTTGGGAATGGCAGGCTTGGCGGCATGGTGTTTGGCGGCATCTGCTGTGAGCAGATTCAGGTCAATGAGGAGAGCGTGTGGTATGGCGGGCCCATGGACAGGAATAATCCCAGCGCGCGGGAAAAACTGCCAGTGATACGAGAGCTGATCAAAGCGGGGCAAATCCATGAGGCGGAGCGTCTCTGCAAACAGGCGCTTGGCGGCACCCCGTCGGGGATGCGCATTTATCAGACGCTTGGCGATCTCATGATTGACTATGATCTGGGAGAGGATGTCACCGTCGGGGATGTCCTTGAGTATAAAAGGGAGCTGAGTCTGGAAAGGGCTGTTTCCCGCACGCACTTTTGGTTCAAAGATACGGCATACGACCGCGAAATCTTTATGTCTGCGCCGGATGATGTGTGCGTGATGCACCTGACTGCCAGCGGCAGGGAGCGGATGAATCTCGAGATTATGCAGTCTAGGCATCATATCTATGAGTACTCGGAGGCAGTGTCAGACGACAGTATCATGCTCGGCGGCAATCTGGGGCGCGATGGGGTGGATTATGCCATGATGTGTAAGGCAGTCAGCCCTGACGGAAAAATTGAAGTGATTGGTGAGAGCATTACGGTTTATGATGCCAGAGAGGTCTTTTTGTATTGGAGTGCGGCGACTACCTTTCGCGTACAGGCGGCGGAAGGGATAAAGGACACGCTGCGGCAGGTGCTTGTGGAGAAGCTTGAAAAGGCGGCATCTGAGCGCTATGAGACGCTTTTGGCGCGCCATGTTGCAGACTACAGGTCTTACTATGACAGAATGTCTCTGACGCTGGAATCTGATTGTGAGCCAGAGCAGAAGCCAACAGACCAGTGTCTGGAAGCGCTTTCCCAAGGGCGTGTCAATACGGATTTAGAACAGTTGTATTTTAATTTTGGCAGGTATCTCATGATCAGCAGCAGCCGGCCGGGGACGCTTCCTGCTGCCTTGCAGGGGCTGTGGAACAAGGATATGGAGGCGCCTTGGGATGCCAAGTATACGATCAATATCAATACAGAGATGAATTACTGGCTGGCGGAGCCCTGTGATCTGGGGGACTGTCATCTGCCTCTTTTTGATCTGCTGGAAAGGATGCTTCCAAATGGCAGGAGGACGGCGCAGGTTATGTATGGCTGCCGTGGTTTTGTGGCGCATCACAATACCGACCTCTGGGGAGACACCGCACCGCAGGATTTGTGGATTCCCGGCAGCTTCTGGGTGATGGGCGGCGCGTGGCTCTGTACGCATATCTGGACACATTATCAATATACAGGGGACACGGAATTTCTGCGCAGGATGTTTCCGGTGATGCGGGAGGCAGCGCAGTTTTTCCTTGATTTTTGCATAGAGCATGAGATTGACGGCGTGACGTATCTGTGCACCTGTCCCAGCGTGTCGCCGGAAAATATGTTCGTACTGCCAAATGGCGAACAGGGGGCAAATTCTATTGGCGTGACAATGGACAATCAGATTTTGCGGGATTTGTTTACACAGTGCAATCAGGCAGCCCGGATTTTGGGGGTGGAGGATGCGCTTGACAGACAGATTGCCGATGCCTGCGGCCGGCTGATTCCCACACGCACAGGGCGTGACGGCAGGATTCTTGAGTGGTGTGAGCAGTATGGGGAGAAGGAGCCGGGGCACCGGCATATCTCGCATTTGTATGGACTGCACCCGTCAGACCAGATCACAAAGGACGGCACACCAGAGCTTGCGGCAGCGGCAGAGCGCACGCTGCAAAAGCGCCTTGCCTGCGGCGGCGGGCATACGGGATGGAGCCGCGCATGGATTATAAACCATTACGCAAAACTTTGGGACGGGGAGAAGGCACACGAGAATCTGTGGCAGCTTCTGATAAAATCCACGCTGCCGAATTTATTTGACAATCATCCGCCCTTTCAGATTGACGGCAATTTTGGAGCGGCAGCAGGGATGATCGAGATGCTTGTGCAGAGCAATGCGGACAGGGTGGTATTGCTGCCGGCGCTTCCTAGTGCTTGGAAGAGCGGCAGACTTATGGGAGTCCGCGTATGCGGGAATGCGCGCATGAACATTGTATGGAGAGATGGCAGGCTGGAACACGCGCAGGTTTGCAGCGGATGTGAGACCCTGCGGAAGTTTGTCTACCGGGATGTCTGCGTGGAGATGCATTTAATAAAAGACTGCTGGACGGAGATTGTATGGGAGGGATAGTATGAAATTCAGTTTTAAGGAGGACGCAAAACGGATCGTGGTCATCTGTATTGCGTCTGTCATCATGGCATTAAATATCAAGACGTTTGTTCGGACAGGCGGTTTGTATCCGGGCGGCGCTACGGGACTGACACTGCTGATACAGCGCATTGTCGAACTCTTTTTCGGATTTGAGCTGCCGTATACGATCATCAATGTCTTGCTGAATCTGGTGCCGATCTATATTGGTTTTCGTTTTATTGGCAAGAAGTTTACACTGTATTCGTGTCTGTGTATCATGCTGACGAATATACTGACGGACATTCTTCCGTCCCATGCGATTGTCTATGACACCCTGTTAATCAGTGTCTTTGGTGGAATGATCAACGGATTTGCGATCAGTCTGTGCCTGATGATGAACGCGACGACAGGCGGAACGGATTTTATCAGCATTTTTTTGTCAGAGAAGACGGGCATGGATTCGTTTAATATTATTCTTGGCTTCAATGCAGTGCTGCTCGTCGTGGCGGGACTGTTGTTTGGATGGGAAAAGGCGCTGTACTCCATTATTTTTCAGTATGCCTCCACACAGGTTCTGCGCACGTTGTTTAAACAGTACCGGCAGCATACGCTCTTGGTGGTGACGAACCATGCAAGGCGGATTTATGAGGTCATTGCCAAGGACAGCAACCATGGCGCCACGATCATTGAGGCGGAGGGGTCTTATGAACATCAGGAGCGCAAGATCGTCTATTCTGTCGTATCGCGGGCAGAGTGCAAAGAGATTATCAAGGGAATCAAGGAGGTAGACCCCAAGGCATTTGTCAATGTGATCAATACCCAGCAGATTTCAGGGCGTTTTTACCAGAGGCCTTATGAATAACAAGAGAGGAGAAACAACATGGAAGATTTTAAATTTTCAACATTGGCGTACAAAAGACCAGACTGTGAGGACATGGCAGCGTTTGCAGCCAAGATCAGGGAACGCATAGAGCGCGCAGACAGCTATGCACAAGTTAAGGAGGCGCTGCTTGCGTATGACGAGCGGCAGAAAGATTTTTTCACAGATGCCTCAATCCTGCATATTCGGCATACGCTGGATACGACGGATGCTTTTTATGAGCAGGAAAACGAGTACTATGAGAGCACATATCCGACAATTATGCCGCAGCTTCTTTCCGTGGACGAGGCATTGATGAACAGCCCGTACCGCGCGGAGCTTGAGAATGAGTACGGAAAGCAGTTTTTTGCGGGAAAAGAGCTTCAGAAAAAGGCGTTTTGCGAGGCGAATATCCCGCTGATGCAGCAGGAGGCGAAGCTGTGCAGCGAGTATGAAAAGCTGATGGCGACAGCGCAGATTCCCTTTGATGGAAAGACACTGAACCTGTATGGCATTCAGAAATATTTTGAACATGAGGACAGAGCAGTGCGCAAGGGGGCAGTCCGCGCGTACTCAGACTTTTTTCACCAGAATGAGGAGCGGCTGGAAGCAATCTGGGACGAGCTGATTCGGACGAGAAACCAGATGGGGCGCAATCTTGGCTTTGAGAACTATATTCCGCTGGGATATATGAAACAGGGGCGCACAGACTATGGGCAGAAGGAGGTGGAGTCCTTCCGCGAACAGGTACGCACGGTGATTGTGCCAATCTGCCAGAAACTGTATGAAGCGCAGGCAAAGCGCCTTGGCGTCGCTGATTTTTCATTTTATGATGAAAAGCGCATCTTCCCGGACGGCAATGCGGTTCCGGCAGGTGATGATGATTTCATGGTGCATCAGGCGGCAGAAATGTATCATGAGATGAGTCCTGAGACCGGAGCGTTTATTGATTTTATGATCGAGCATGAGCTGATGGATTTGAAGAACAAGCCGGGCAAGGCATCGACAGGCTATATGACGGATTTGCAGCGCTATCTGGCGCCGTATGTGTTCTCGTGCTTTAACCAGACCATCGGGGATATGCAGGTGCTGACACACGAGCTGGGACATGCCTTTGCGGGCTACATGGCGATGCGCAGCCAGCCGATTTCTGACTATTATTCTGAGTCAACGGATATCGCGGAGATTCACTCCATGTCGATGGAGCAGTTTTCATACCCCTATGCGGAGCGCTTTTTTGGCGCGCAGGCGGACAAATTCCGTTTCGCCCATTTGCAGGAAGCGGTCACATTTGTGCCGTTTGGCGTGGCAGTCGATGCGTTTCAGCACATCTGTTATGCAAATCCTGATCTCACGCCAAAGGAGCGGACGCTCGAGTGGAAGAAACTAGAGCAGGAGTACATGCCGTGGCGTGCCTATGACGCAGATGACTTTTTTGACAGAGGTGGTTACTGGTATCACAAGATTCATATTTATCTGTATCCAATGTACTATATCAATTATACACTCACGACTATGGGCGCGATGGAGTTTAAGAAAAAAGAGAAGGAGGACCATGCGCGTGCGTGGGCGGATTACCTCAATCTCTGCAAGTGCGGCGGCAGCATGAGCTATCTGGAAACACTGCGCTATGCAAACGTCTCAAATCCATTTGAACAGGGCAGCGTGGCGCGTGCGGTCGGCGTGGCGCGCGACGAGCTGATGAATAGTAAATTTATGAATAATAAATTTATGTAAAATGAGCAGGGAAGAATCCTCTTCCCTGCTCGTTTTGAGTATCAAAAAATGATCTCAATCACGCTGGCGCCCTGATCTGGGGTCACGATGGAATCATTGCCCTCGATGGTCAGGAAACCGTTCTTTGCCTCCGCAGCGTGCATGTTGATCATGCGGATGGTGTAAGGCTTCGTGCTGTCTGCGGTCACAAGGATGCTGTGTCCCTGCCTCTTTATGGAAACGTAAAGCTCCACGGTATTATTCATGCTGTAAACCTGTGTGGTAAGCTTTATACCGTCATGAATTGCATAGACGCGCAGTTCGCAGCCGTCAGCATAGTCATAGTCCGGTCTGTCATCATGTGCACCGACCGCGATGACCGAGTTTTCGCGCACCATCAGAGGAATACTCAGATAGCTGTGCTGCTCTTCAATCCATGTACCGCCGCGGTATTCCTTTCCGGTGAAGAAATTTGTCCAGATACCGTGCGGCAGATAGTATTCAGCTCTGCTCTCATCATTGAAGATGGGGGCGACGAGCAGGCTGTCGCCAAGCATATACTGCTTGTCAAGATAGTGGCAGTTTTTGTCTTTTGTGAACTCAAGCACCATGCTCCGCATACTGGGGATGCCCTTGGTGGCAGCAGTGATTGCAGTCTTGTAAATATAGGGCATTAACCTTGCTTTCAGGCGTGTGAAGAAGCGCAGGACATCGACCGCTTCCTCATCATACATCCAAGGGACGCGGTAGGACTGGCTTCCGTGGAGCCTGCTGTGTGAGGAGAGCAGGCCAAATGCCACCCAGCGCTTGTACACATCTGCCGTGGAGGTATGCTCAAAGCCGCCAATATCGTGTGCCCAGAAGCCAAAGCCGGACATGCACAGAGACAGTCCGCCGCGCAGGCTCTCCTCCATAGACTCATAGTCTGACCAGCAGTCACCGCCCCAGTGGACAGGGAATTTCTGACCGCCAACAGTGGCAGATCGTGCAAAGAGCACCGCCTGACCTTTTCCGCGCTTTCTCTCTAGCAGCTCATATACACATTTGTTGTAGAGATATGTGTAGTAGTTGTGCATTTTCTTGGGATCGGATTGGTCATAGTAGAGTGCATCGGTAGGGATTCTCTCGCCAAAGTCCGTCTTAAAGCAGTCTACGCCCATATCGAGAAGAATCTCAAGTTTCTCCTGATACCATTTCCATGCCTCGGGATTTGTAAAGTCCACGATTGCCATTCCCGGCTGCCACATATCCCACTGCCATACCTGACCATTGGGGCGTTTGATAAAATATCCTTTCTCCATGCCTTCCTGAAAAAGCACAGACTCCTGTCCAATGTAGGAGTTAATCCATACACAAATGTTTAGCCCTTTGTCCTTGATGCGCTGCAACATGCCCGCAGGGTCGGGGAAAACGCGGCTGTCCCACAAGAAGTCGCTCCAATGAAATTCTTTCATCCAAAAGCAGTCAAAATGGAAGGTACGAAGAGGAATCCCACGCGACAGCATTCCATCGACAAAGCTCATGACCGTCTCCTCGTCGTAGTTTGTCGTAAAGGAGGTAGACAGCCACAGACCAAAAGTCCACGGGGCAGGCAGTCCCGGCTTCCCGGTAAGATCCGTGTAGCGCTTTAGAACATCTTTGAGTTCGAATCCATTGATAAGGAAATAGTCAAGATACGTTCCTTCCACAGAAAATTCTGTCTTTGTGACCATCTCTGTGCCGATTTCAAACTCGACATTTTCCGGGTGGTTGACAAAGACGCCATAACCTTTGCTCGAGATAAAAAACGGGATATTTTTATAACACTGCTCGGTGCTCGTCCCCCCGTCGGCGTTCCAGATCTTGACGCTCTGGCCGTTTCTGACAAAGGGCGTGAAGCGCTCGCCAAGACCATATATTTTCTCATCCACGCCAAGGCTGAGCTGCTGGCGCATATAGGTGTCATGGCAGTCTCCCTTGTCGTAGGCAAGCCCCTTCCAGTCTGTTTTCATCAGGGCAAGGTCTTTTGCCTTGGACTCTGTGATTAGTTTCCCATTTCTGGTGTATCGCATATACCACTGTTTTTTGCCAATCTCAAGCGCAAGGGAACCGCTGTAAATAATAATGCGCTCCTCATTCTCGTCTACTTTGAGCGGTTTGGCATCCGCGTTGAGTTCAAAGGCGGGATACGTGTTTACCGCGCCGAGATGATGATACGTCTGCACGCGGATCACTTCATCAGCGGGGGCAGTGATAATCAGCGTCAGGTTGATGCCGCCGAGCGTGTCCCCCCTGTGATTGATGCGGTTTGTCGGTGCACATATGGTAACTTTATCGGTCTCTGTTTTGATAAAATATGCCTGCTGTGGTGCGAAGCATTCACAGCCTTCCTGCTGAAGCCAGCAGCCGTTACTGAATTTCATGGATACCTCTTTTCTGCGCCGGTTTTATTTTGTAGTAGGATTGATCGCAATGATAGTTGTGGTTTTGCATAAGAGTGCTGCACCCGGCGCTGTGCAGGCGTGTATTCCTTACTCGATTATCATAACATATTCTTGCAAAAAGAGAATGAAATAATTAGTGATTTTTATCATTATTTTTTGAATTAAGTTGGTCAAAATAGTATAAATATGGTAAAATAAATATAAATCAAGTACGGAAAATTTATGTATAAAGGAGGAATTAGTATGAAACTTACCTTTGTGGGAGCAGATCATCAGGTGACGGGGAGCTGTCATTTCTTGCAGGCGTGCGGCAAAAACATGCTTGTGGACTGCGGTATGCAGCAGGGCTCCAATCCCTTTGAGTGCTGTGAGATGCCTGTGGATGAGGCACAGATTGACTATGTGTTTCTGACGCATGCGCATGTGGACCATTCAGGAAATCTTCCGCTGTTATATGCGCGTGGATTCCGCGGACAGGTATTTACGACAGAGGCGTCTGCCGATCTGTGTTCCATCATGCTGCGTGACTGTGCGCATATCCAGATGCAGGAGGCAGAGTGGAAAAACAGAAAGGCAAAGCGGCATTCCGGGCTGGAACTGGTCGAGCCGGCATATACGATGGAAGATGCGGACGGTGTGATCAGAAATATCGTTCCCTGCGCCTATGACCAGAATGTAGAGATCAGCGACGGCATCCGAATACGGTTTACCGATGTCGGGCATCTGCTTGGCTCCGCCAGCATCGAAGTCTGGCTGACAGAGGGCGGCGTGACCAAAAAGATCGTATTCTCAGGGGATATCGGCAACAAGAACCAGCCGTTAATCAAGGACCCCATCTACACGAAGGATGCGGATTATGTGGTCATGGAAGCCACATATGGAGACCGCTATCACGCCAAGCAGAAGGAAGGGTATGTGTCTGATCTTGCAGAAGTGATCAACAAAACCTTTGCAAAGGGCGGCAATGTGGTGATTCCATCCTTTGCGGTGGGCAGGACACAGGAGATCTTATATTTTCTGCGAAAAATCAAGGCAGACAACATGATTCCGAATTTCCCGCGCTTTGAGGTGTATGTGGACAGTCCGCTCGCGGTGGAGGCGACAGGCGTCTTTCAGAAAAACATCTATACCTGCTTTGATGAGGAGGCGATGGCGCTGGTAAACAAGGGCATCAATCCCCTGAATTTCCCGGGGCTCAAGCTTGCCATCACAAGTGAGGAGTCCAAGGAGATCAACTTTGACATGACGCCCAAGGTAATTATCTCTGCGAGCGGCATGTGCGAGGCGGGGCGAATCCGCCACCATTTGAAGCACAACCTGTGGAGACCGGAGTGTACGATATTGTTTGTGGGCTATCAGGCAGCAGGCACGCTTGGGCGCATCTTAATAGAAGGCGCAGATGAGGTGAAACTGTTTGGCGAGGCAGTCGAGGTCCGCGCAAAAATCACGCAGCTTCCGGGACTCAGCGGCCACGCGGACAAGGGTGGATTGATTGAATGGGTCAATGCCTTTGAGACAAAGCCCGACAAGGTTTTTATCGTGCATGGAGAAGATACGGCGTGCAGTCTGTTTGCGGAATGCCTGCGCTTGGAGCATGGACAGGATGCCTATGCCCCTTATTCTGGCACGAGAGTGGACTTGTTAACAGGCACTGTTGAGTTCGAGGCTTCGCCTGTTGCTGTCAAGAAGCGTCTGCGCAGCGTATCGGATGTCTTTGCAAGACTGCTGGCAGCTGGACAGAGACTGATCGCTGTGATTTACAAGAATGAGGGCAGACCGAACAAAGAGCTGGCAAGATTTGCAGACCAGATTAACTCTCTGGCGGATAAATACGAGTAGTTGTAATAAAGAAGGGGGAGCAAACAGATATGAATCTCATAGCGGCTGTGGACAACAATTGGGCAATCGGTTACCAGAACAGTCTGCTGGTGCGCATTCCAAGAGACCAGCAAATGTTTAGAGAAATGACGGAGGGAAAAGTTATCGTCGTGGGCAGAAAGACCTTTGAGACGTTTCCGCAGAAACAGCCGCTGAAAAACCGCGTCAATATCATTCTCACAAGAGATGCAAAATACAGCGTCAAGGGCGCCGTTACCGTGCATTCGATCGAAGAACTCATGGAAGAGCTGCAAAAATATGACCCGAAAGACATCTATGTGGCAGGGGGAGCGAGCGTGTATGCGCAGCTCCTTCCTCACTGCGACACCGCGCACATTACAAAGATTGACTATGCCTATCAGGCAGATGCGTACTGTCCGCGGCTGGACACGATGGCAGACTGGAAATGCACCGCGGAGAGTGAGGAGCAGACTTATTTTGATATCGAGTACTACTTTCGCTGCTATGAACGGATTGGGAAATCCTAAATTTTTTGATGAGAAAATATTGTCGGAAATGTTGACTTTTGCGCGTTAACGTATAATAATAAGGAATTGAGAAGTGTCTATGAATGGACGCTCAGGAACGCCGAAAATACGGCGGTATCAGATGGGCGAATGCAGGCATTATCTGTATTTGCTAGAACAGATCAGAGGAGGAAAAGGTGAAAATGGAGAAGAAAGATTTGGATTGGTCCAGCCTAGGCTTTGGCTACAGACAGACCGAGAAAAGGTATGTTACGAATTTTAAAAATGGTGCGTGGGATGAGGGCGGACTCACAGAGGATGCCACAATCGTGCTGAATGAGTGCGCAGGCGTATTGCAGTATGCGCAGACCTGCTTTGAGGGCTTGAAGGCATATACCACACAGGATGGGAAAACGGTCGTATTCCGGCCGGATTTGAATGAGCAGCGCATGCATGACAGCTGCGTGCGCCTTGAGATGCCGACGCTTCCAGAAGGGCGCTTTGTGGAGGCTGTGAAGCAGGTAGTCCGGGCAAATGAGGCGTATGTGCCGCCTTACGGCTCTGGTGCGACCCTCTATGTCAGACCCTACATGTTTGGCATGAATCCCGTCATCGGTGTAAAACCAGCGGACGAGTATCAGTTCAGAATCTTTACGACCCCAGTAGGACCTTATTTCAAGGGCGGCGCCAAACCGCTCACAATCAGAGTGAGCGATTTCGACAGGGCAGCGCCAAACGGGACAGGCCATATCAAGGCAGGCTTAAACTATGCAATGAGCCTTCACGCGATTGTCACCGCGCACAAGGACGGCTTTGATGAAAATATGTATCTCGACCCCGCGACGCGCACCAAAGTGGAGGAGACCGGCGGTGCAAACTTCCTCTTCGTGACAAAGGACAACAAGGTCGTTACGCCAAAATCCAGCAGCATCCTTCCATCCATCACCCGCCGCTCGCTGATGATCGTTGCCAAAGAGTATCTCGGTCTGGAAGTGGAGGAGCGCGAAGTGCGCTTCGATGAAGTGAAGGACTTTGCAGAGTGCGGTCTGTGCGGCACAGCCGCCGTGATTTCCCCAGTAGGAAAGATTGTCAACAAAAACGAAGAGATTTGTCTGCCGTCAGGCATGGACGAGATGGGACCTGTGACGAAGAAATTATATGACACACTGACCGGCATCCAGATGGGACGCATCGAGGCGCCCAAAGGGTGGATTGTGGAGATCTAAAATTTGTATAGAAAAAAATGAGGCTGATTGGTTGACAGCCTCATTTTTTTATGCATACGATTTGTTTTATTCTACTTCCCAGACAACGCACACTTCGGGAATCTGACCTTCCACTTTGGACCAGTCCGCATTGGCATTGCAGGCGCCGGTCAGCCAGAAGGAATAGGTCTGAAAACCGTCATAGTCGTCTTCTTTCGCCGCATCGGTCAGCTCATATACATTCTTCTCGCCATCCCAGACAGTCTCATAGGCATCTTCGGGCGCGTCAATCACCGCGTTTATGACCGCATCCTCCGAAGTGATGGGGATCATGTTCGTGCCGTCTGTCAATGCCAGATAAATGCTGGGGGAAGTGTCGTCAGCGTCAAAAGTGCTGCTTTCAGACATGGTGATGCCCTCCGAGGAGGTGATCGTCGCCTTTACCGTAATCTGGACTTCGCGGCTGCTCATATTTGTCACCGTCAGCGCGTTGCTGACATTATCGTAGACAGGTCTGCCGTCATCTGACTTGGAAGTCTTGAAATACAAAGTCTTGTCGTGTTCAAACGCCACCTCATCCGTGCCGCCGTACTTTTTTGCATCCGTCAGCTCGATCAGTCCCTGCGGATCCAAAATATAATCAAATGTTGTGTCATCCTCTGGAATCGTCGGGAGAATCACCTTAAAAACATCCGCCGGAACAGAAGAATCAGGATCTTCTTCGGACACAGCGTTTGCGGTTTCCGTTTGGGTTTCCGTCTCCGTCTGGTTTTCTGTTTCGGTTTCAGATTCCGTCTCTGTTTCAGTTACCGTTTCTGTGCTTTCCTCGGATTCTGTTTCAGTAGAGGACTCTGTGTTCTTTTCAACCTCTGATTCGGAAGAGGACTCCGTGTTCTTTTCGGATTCTGATTCAGAAGAGGACTCTGTGTTGCTTTCGGCTTCTGATTCGGAAGAGGATTCCGTGTTCTTTTCGAGCTCCGTTTCGGACTCTACTTTAGAAGCATTCTCGGAACTGCTCTCAGAGCTTTGCTCAGCCTCCGTTTCCGAGTTCGTCTCAGCCTCGGAAGGCTTCACGGAACTGTCCTCAGACGCTGCATCAGAAGAATCCTCAGAACTAGCCGCAGAGCCCTGCTCTGATTCTGTATTAGCAGCATTCTCGGAATTAGCCGCAGAGCCCTGCTCTGATTCTGTATTAGCAGCATTCTCGGAACTGTTCTCAGCGCCCTGCTTGGCTTCCACATTTGAAACGTTTTCAGAACTGGCCCCGGTGCCTTGTTCAGCCTCAGTCTCGGAAGGCTTCACGGAATTGGCTTCAGAACCCTGTTCGGACTCGATCTTGGAAAGAATCGCTGAACGATCTCCAACGCCCTTCACAGATTCCGCCTTGGAAGCAGACTCAGCGGAATCTTGAGATTCCTCCGTCTGATGCTGTTCAGGAGCATGATCAGATGCACTTACCGCAGTATAGTTGCCAAGAATCAATGCAGCAGTCAAAAGCCCGGATAAAATTTTATGATATCGAATCAATGACAGACACCTCCTCTGTATAAAACCATTGATCTTGTTTGAATGTACATGTTTTATAGACAGTATAACAGATTTTGGACGCAGAAGCAATCAATATTATATATCATAATCAATCTCTGAGAAATCTATAAACAAATCATCATAAATACCAGCTTTAATCTTGTCATGAAATGAATATGTTTTGACATGAAACATATCCTGTTCTATTGAATAGACCGTGACATTTCTGTCTTGAGGATTCACAATCCAGTATTCGCGAACCCCCGCATTGATATAGAGATTAAGCTTGACAAAATAATCATGCTTTACACTGGAGGGGGATACGATTTCGATAATCCAGTTAGGTGCTCCGATACAGCCGCGGGCATTCAGCTTGGAGGGGTCACAGATTACGGAAATATCAGGTTCCAGCACAGTGTCATTCTCCTCTTGCAGTTGTACGCTAAAAGGCGCAGGGTATACCTCGCAGGTTCCGTTCTTAGATTTAATATAACGTAGTATCATAAAGTGCAGTTCCCCCAATATCTTTTGATGGATTCTGCTTGGCGATGCCATATAATAAAGCTTGCCGTTTATGAGTTCCGCTCGGACATCGTCAGGCATATTATAGAAATCCTCTGCGGTATAGTTCGTTTCTGCTTGTGGAAATGACATAAAATCCTTCCTCTCTGTTTTTGTCAACTACTGGCTTGATACCTGTAACAGGAAGCCTAAAGCGGATTTGTTACGATTGTATTGTTTCTGTGCTTGATGCAAGTATATCACAGCTCAGATGTAAAGTCTAATTATTTGTCAGGGATTTTTTATGTGCTTTTTGCTGTGAAGTGTGCTATACTGTTGAAAAGAAGACATCATACTTTCAGGAAAAGAGGAATGATATGACAGAGAAAGCAAAGCTTCCCGTGGGAATAGAGGATTTTGAAGAGATGCGCTCTATGGACTATTATTATATAGATAAAACAGGACTGATCAGAACGCTCTTGGAAAATCCAGGAAAAGTAACACTGTTCACGCGTCCGAGGCGTTTCGGTAAGACGTTGAATATGAGCATGCTGAAATATTTCTTTGAGATAGGCAGTGACATCATGCCGTTAAACAACGGCACACTTTTTGATGGTTTGGAAATTTCCAGGGAGGAAAAACTCTGTGATCAATACATGGGAAAATTTCCAGTCATTTCCATCAGTTTAAAAGAAGCAGCAGGAGAAAGCTTTGATACTGCAAAAAGAATTCTGCGCTCTGTCATCGGTGATGAGGCGCTCCGGTTTTCATTTCTGTCAGAGAGTGACAAGCTGACCGAAACAGAGCGGCAGCAGTATGCCAAACTGATAGAACTTGATGACAGGGGAGAGTATGCCATGTCAGATGAACTTTTGTCAAAAAGTTTCCTCACACTGTCGCGTTTCCTGCAAAAACATTATGGTCAAAAAACGATCCTGTTGATTGACGAATATGATGTGCCCTTAGATAAGGCATACCAGTCAGGCTATTATGATGCCATGGTAGATTTAATCGGAACGATGTTTGGACGGGTACTCAAGACAAACAGCAGCCTGGGATTTGCAGTCCTTACAGGATGTCTGCGAATCTCCAAAGAAAGTATTTTCACAGGTCTCAATAACTTTAACGTGTACACTGTAAAGGACGTACAGTACAATGAATACTTTGGGTTTACAGATGCAGAAGTCCGTGCACTGCTGGAATATTATGGTTTTACAGCAAAATATGACACCATAAAAGAATGGTATGACGGGTATCGTTTCGGTGAACTGGAAATTTATTGTCCGTGGGATGTGATAAGCTACTGTCATGCACTAAAGATGTGCCCATCCATTACGCCACAGAATTATTGGGTTAATACGAGCAGTAACAGTATTATCAGAAGGTTTATAGATCGGGCGAAGGGCGCAACGAAAGTGGAGATCGAGGGACTGATAAGCGGGGGAAGTATCAAGAAGGAAATTCATCAGGAACTGACCTATAAGGATTTGGATGCTGACATTAATTATTTATGGAGTATTCTTTTTACAACTGGATATTTGACACAATGCGAAAATGATGATCAGGAACTGACGGAGCTGGTGATTCCCAATAAGGAAATACGATGGATATTTATCAAACAGATACAGGAATGGTTTGAGTCAGAGACAAAGAAGGATATACAAAAACTGGAAAGCTTTTGCAGGGCATTCGAGGAAAATGATACAGACGCTATCGAGAATGGATTTACTGACTATTTGCGAAAAACAATTAGTATCCGTGATTCTAGTGTGAGGAAGGAACTGAAAGAAAATTTTTATCATGGAATCCTGCTGGGGCTGTTTGCAGGTATGAAGGGATGGATAGTCAGGTCCAACGCTGAGTCGGGCGAGGGTTACAGCGATATCAGCGTGGAGGTCGAGGACAGGGGAATCGGCATCATTATTGAGTTGAAATACGCTGAAAATGCGGCATTTGAGGACGGATGTAAAGAAGCATTAAAGCAGATTCGTGACAGAAATTACGAGGAGGCACTGATCGACGATGGGATGACTACCATCCGCAGATATGGGATTGCTTGCTATAAAAAGCGGTGTAGGGTGAGTTCGGAGTAGGATTTGATGAAATTAAAATGCTTTACAATATTTTGAGAATTTGATATGATCTATATGGAAAATGTTCATAATATTGAGTATGTTAATATAGAGGTAGGGGGGGATTTGCATGAAACAGACAACAATGGAAAGGCGAATACCCTTTGAAATGACTGCTAATCTGGGTCTGTTTTATTCCGATAAATAATATTCGTTATTTGGAGAAAAAAGGGCTGACTACAAAGCAGGTAGACTGAAATTAGCGGAACATGATTTGTCAGAGGAATGTATAGAATGCTATACGGAAGATTCAATGGGTGCAGAAGCAGGATGAACATTGTCTAAAAAATATTTAAGAT
>VSNR01000092.1 GCA_009774345.1 Lachnospiraceae bacterium
CGTATATCTTGTATTAGAAATGAATTACTCCCAAAAACTAAAAATACTTGAGAAGAAAAAGTATTTTTAAGTAAACAAAAGGGCTGGCTGCTCTACAATTGCCTGTCCCATGCTTCTTATATGCCGCAAGTTCCTTGGAATCATCCATAAAACTCTGATATGCCGCATCGCGAAACTCCACTTTCACTTTCGAGGTCTTATCCTCAAAAGGTGAGAGGATCACGCTGGTGAACCCCTCCCCAATTCCACGCCACCAGACATATTGATTACCATTTACAGTTAGAACTCGCCTGTTTTTCTTCATGATACACCCCACACTTTCCAGCAGCATATTTTATACGTTCCAAATACAGTATAACAGATAGTTTCTTTTTTATCAAACCTGTGATAAAATGTAAAAAATACGAGAAAGAAGGCAAATCAATGGCAGTGAAAACAAACGCAATGCGGATATTAGATTCTATGAAAATCCCCTACACCCTGCACACTTACACCTGCGATGAATTTATCGACGGCGAACAGATCGCGGACATGCTCGGGCTTCCTTATGAGAAAGTCTACAAGACGCTGGTCGCACAGGGAAACAGCAAAAACTATTACGTCTTTGTGATTCCCATCGCAGAAAAACTTGATATGAAAAAAGCGGCTGCGGCTGTCGGTGAAAAATCCGTGGCCATGCTTCACGTCAAGGACATCAACGCCGTCACAGGCTACATCCGCGGGGGATGCACCGCAATCGGCATGAAAAAGCAGTACACCACCTGCATTGAACAGAGCGCCAAAAATCTTGAAAAAATCATCGTAAGCGGCGGAAAAATCGGCATCCAGCTAGAGCTTTCACCGCAGGACCTGCTAAGCGCCTCCAAGGCTTCTTATGCAGCGTTAATCCAGTAAAAACCGTATAAAAACATTTACGAAACGAGGTATCCAATGAAAACAATCCACACCACACAAATCACGCAGGCAGTCCGCGAACTGTGCATTGAGGCCAACCATTTCCTCACGCCAGACATGGACGCCGCCTTAAAACAAGCCGCCGTCAGCGAAAAAAGCCCTCTCGGAAAACAAATCCTAAACCAGCTTCAGGACAACTTACAGATTGCAGGCGAAGATCAAATTCCCATCTGTCAGGACACGGGCATGGCAGTCATTTTCATGGAAATCGGGCAGGATGTACACTTTGAAGGCGGTCTTTTAGAGGATGCCGTCAACGAGGGCGTCCGTCAGGGATATACCGACGGATTTCTGAGAAAATCCGTTGTCAAAGACCCGCTTCTGCGCGAAAATACCAAGGACAATACCCCTGCTGTCATTCATTATGAACTGACCTTGGGCGATCAGGTGACGATTACTGTCGCACCCAAAGGCTTTGGCAGTGAGAACATGAGCCGCATCTTTATGCTCAAACCTGCCGACGGCATCGAGGGCGTCAAAAATGCGATTCTCACCGCTGTAAAAGATGCAGGTCCCAACGCCTGCCCGCCTATGGTCGTCGGCGTCGGCATCGGCGGAACTTTTGAAAAGTGTGCGCTCATGGCAAAAAAAGCGCTGACCAGACCCGTCAATGTCCATTCAGATATTCCTTATGTGCAGGAGATGGAAAAAGAACTCTTGGACAAAATCAACCGCACTGGCATCGGTCCCGGGGGATTAGGCGGCACCACGACTGCGCTCGCCGTCAATATCAACACCTACCCGACACATATCGCAGGGCTGCCCGTCGCCGTCAACATCTGCTGCCACGTCAACCGCCATGCGGTGCGGAAACTGTAATATTTTAGGAGGAATCATATGGAAAAACACATCAGCGCACCCATCTCAGACGAGGACGCACAAGCTCTTAGAACCGGAGATTATGTATATATCACAGGCACGATCTACACTGCAAGGGATGCGGCACACCTGCGCATGGACGAAGCACTCAACAATCACGAGCCGCTTCCGATCGACCTGACAAACAATATCATCTACTATATGGGTCCCTCTCCCGCAAGAGAAGGCCGTCCCATCGGCTCCGCAGGCCCCACAACGGCAAGCCGCATGGACAAATACACGCCGCGTCTGCTCGATCTCGGACTCAAAGGCATGATTGGCAAAGGAAAACGCAGTGATGCCGTGAGAGAGGCCATCGTCCGCAATCATGCAGTATATTTTGCAGCCGTCGGCGGCGCAGGCGCCTTGCTCTCCAAATCCATCAAGACATCCCAAGTCATTGCCTACGACGATCTGGGAACAGAAGCCATCCGCAAGCTTGAGGTGGAGAATTTCCCTGTGATAGTCGTGATTGACTCAGAGGGCAGCAACCTCTACGAGACAGCAATCTGTTCTTACCGGGAGGACTAACTGAATCCTGTGGTTCTGAAATGGTCCGCGAAACTACTCAATAGAAATTTCTAGGCGATGCCATCGCATTGCCATCGAAATTTTGCCCAGAGAATATTTGAAAAATGCTTTCTGTCAGATAGGAGTCACAATTTGTGAGAATTTAAATCATCTTACAGATGCTGAGAGTGGTTTTTCAAATACGCTCTGGCAAAACCATTTGGCAGCCTCCCCGCGCGTAATCGACGCAATCACTAGATCACTGCGCTCGCCAGTCATTAAGTCCATCCTCCTGCCGCGCAGTTTTGCCTCAGTCAGGAATCCTAATTTTTCCAGAAGCTTTCGTGAAGCATGATTTGTCTCATTGCATTTTGCCTCAAGAAGTTCAAAGCCGCAGTGAAAAAGGTACTCACGCACGATGCACTCGGCGGCCTCGGATGCATATCCCTGCTTCTGGTATTTTTCACCAATAATATACCCCAGCTCGCCAGTTTTCAACTGCCTGTACGGCACATCAACCGTTATACAGCCGACTACGGCATCCCGCTTCTTATCTATGAGAACCCATGCATCCTGATTCGCAAGAAATCCCTGCACCAGTTCTGCCATCTGCTGCCTGTCTGTCATTGGATAATTTAAAATGTATCTGCCCAGCGTCTGGTCCTGCCCCCAGCATTGATAACATGCATCAATGTCATTCAGGGAAAAATTGCGTAGCAGAAGTCTTTTTGTTTCCATTATTGTGCTGCCACTCTTATTTGCTTTTTGAGTGGCTTCTCCTTTCTTTTGATGTACTCATGCTGACATTGTAACAAAGTAACTGCCGGCACGCAATCATTTCCCGGACAAAGAAACATTTGACAAGAACATTGCATCATGGTAAGATGGCTGTAAAGGAGGGTACTGCCGACAGACGGTTAGCCCAGTTAACTATTTGTTATGAAAATAACCGCTAAGTTTGACAGACTTTGGGCGGTTTTTTATATTATTCAACAGCAGTAGGGTAGAGCTGTGGGCTAAATTTATCAACGCCGAAGAAACGGAGGAATTTAACATGATCGCTGAGAAAGACCCTTATATTAAAAGCGCCTATGACCAGCTTCAAATCATCAGCCAAGACGAGCAGAAACGGCTGGAATACGAAGCCCGAGAGAAAGCCATCCTCGATTACAACCAAGGCATGTATGAAGCCGAGCAGCGTGGCAGGCAATATGGTGAACAACGTATTAAATACACTGCCCGCAAACTCCTTTCTCTGGGCGTAGATATCAATATCATTGCTGAATCAACCAGTTTGTCTATTGCAGAAATCGAAGCATTACAAAAATAAACTGTTTTACAACCAAGGCATGCCTGAGGCCAAGTACCTGCTGAATTTAGAAAGGAATCAATAACCATGAAAAAACAATTACAAAAACTACTTACCTGCCTGCTCTCAGGCATACTCCTGCTCTCCCTGCTGGTCACAACACCTGCAAACCAACTCGCTGTCAAGGCGGCACCCGCTGTAAACAGTTCAGACAAGAAAGCATGCTGGATTTCCTTTTTGGATATTGAGGAACTCTTGCAGGACAAGACAGAAAAAACATTTCGCGCCACCGTCTCTGCGATGTATGACAACGTTCTTCATTACGGCATGAACACGGTCATTGTACATGTGCGCGCCATGGGTGACGCCATGTATCCCTCCGATTATTTTCCATGGTCCGAATACCTCACAAGCGACAGGAGCAATCCCGGCTATGATCCCTTACAGATCATGATAGAGCTTGCCCATGCCAAAAATCTGCAATTTGAGGCATGGCTCAATCCCTACCGCCTCTCGCGCGATAATAAATCGACCGTAAGTTTCAAGACAACACCGTACTATGCACAATTTCTCCCCTATACGATCGAGTACACGGCACCGGGCGGACAGACCTGTCTTGCGCTCGACCCGGCAAGGACGGAGACCAAAGATTTGATTGTCAAGGGCATCCGCGAAATCGTGAGCCGCTATGACGTGGACGGCATCCATTTTGACGACTATTTCTATGTATCGGGCATGGCAGACCAGCTCGATATCGTGTCGCGCAAAAATAATGTAAATGCGTTGGTCTCTCAAGTATATAGTACAATCAAATCCATCAAACCCGGCTGTACCTTTGGCATCAGTCCCGCAGGAAATCCAGACAATGCGCGCAGTCAGGGCGCAGATATCGACACATGGCTCTCCACGCCGGGATATATCGACTATATCATGCCCCAGATCTATTGGACAGATGTATACATGACCGCAAACGGCGCAGTGCCCATGTTCTCCAACCGGTGCAGTGCATGGACAGCACTCAATAAGCAGCAGCTTCCAATGTATGCAGGATTGGCGCTCTATCGCGTAGGAACCAGCTCCAAGACAGATCTGGGCTGGGCAGCGAGTGACACCAACCTCGCGTATCAGTATGTGACAGCAAAGCAGCTTGGTTATGACGGCTACGCTCTGTTTCGCTATCAGTGGCTTGAGAAGGAGATTGCCGCCGCTGAGTTAAATCATTTAAAAAACTATTAAAATAAAAAAACGTCCCAAAGGACGTTTTTTTATTTTAGATCTAATTATAATCTCTTTAACAGTTCCTCTCTTGCCGCTTCATAGCCGGGCTTTCCAAGAAGTGCAAACATATTTTTCTTATAACTCTCCACGCCGGGCTGGTTGAACGGATTGACACCGAGCAGATATCCGCTCAGGCCGCAGGCAAACTCAAAGAAATAGAACAGCTCGCCCAGATAAAATTCACTGACTTCAGGCATATTTACCATCAGATTTGGAACCTGTCCATCGGTGTGTGCAAGCACTGTGCCGTTCATCGCACTCTTGTTCACAAAATCCACGGTCTTTCCTGCCAGATAGTTCAGTCCGTCAAGATCTACTGGCTCTGTGCCGATGGTGATTTCCTCTCTTGCCTTCTCAATGTTGAGCACCGTCTCAAACATCACTCTTGAGCCGTCCTGAATAAACTGCCCCATCGAATGAAGATCTGTCGTGAGGTCTACGCTTGCCGGGAACAATCCCTTCTGGTCTTTGCCCTCTGACTCGCCAAAGAGCTGTTTCCACCACTCGGATACATAGTGTGCACTCGGCTCATAGTTACAGAGAATCTCCACTGCCTTGCCTTTTCTCAGCAGGATATTTCTGACTGCCGCATACTTCATGGCGTCATTTTCCTCAAATGGAAGCTCCAATGCGCTCTTTCTGCCGCTTGCTGCACCCTCCATCAGCTTGTCGATATCTGCACCGCTCACTGCGATCGGAAGCAAACCAACTGCTGTGAGTACAGAGAATCTGCCGCCCACATCATCGGGAACAACGAATGTCTCATAGCCTTCCTCTGTCGCTAAATTCTTTAGAGAACCCTTCGCCTTGTCCGTTGTCGCATAGATGCGCTTCGCAGCGCCCTCTTTGCCGTATTTCTTCTCCATCATTTCTTTAAATACACGGAATGCGATCGCCGGTTCTGTCGTTGTGCCGGACTTGCTGATCATATTGATGGAAAAATCTCTGTCGCCAATGACATCTGACAAATGCTTGATATAGGTCGAGCTGATTGAATTTCCTACAAAATAAATTTCCGGCGTCTTTCGGATACTCTTGTCCACCACGTTATAGAAGCCGTGGCGCAGAAATTCAATTGCTGCCCGCGCGCCCAGATAAGAGCCGCCAATACCGATTACCAGCAGTACCTCGCTGTCGCTCTGAATCCTCTTTGCCGCCTCTTTGATTCGTGCAAACTCTTCCTTGTCGTAATCTACAGGCAGGTCAATCCAGCCCAAAAAGTCATTGCCTGCGCCCGTCTTGTTGACAAGAACATCCTTTGCGTCAAGCGTGAGCTTCTTCATGTACTCAACCTCATGGTCACTGATAAATTGTGCTGCCTTTGAATAATCAAACGTTATCTTACTCATCTGCTTTCTCCTTTACAATTAGTATCATTTCATCGTTCCATGTTTTTTATTTTAGCAAAATTTCCCAAATAAATCAATTGTAAGTCAAAAGTTTTCCCAAAAAATGACCAATGTTTATACACGGTTTCCAATAATCGTCCGCAGCAGCTCCTCGAGCTCATGTGCTTCCTCCTGTGAGAATACAGGTGTTTTTTTCTCAAGCGCTTCCTCCAGATCAGACACAGTATCTGGCGCCTCGTGCTCTGGCTGCTCCTCCGCAGCGCGAATCTCGGACTTGGCGCGCCGCTCTGCCTTGGCGTTCTTCTCCTGCGCCAGCTCCCACAACAGTTTCTCCTTCTCCACGATGCCGTGCTCCAATCGCTGCGCGACTGTATTTTCGAGATAATCCGTTAAGTTCGTCTTGAGCATCTGCCTGCGCCCCGGCATGTCCACGATAGAGAGTGCACTCAGATATAGATAAATGCCAAACAGGCTAATGATATAAAATGGAAGAAGGTCCACAAAACGCCGCCCTTCCACAATACCGCTGAACACGCCAAAACCTGCGACGAACACCCCCGCCAGCATGAGCTGTCCCGACAAATGTTTCATGAAATTAATACTCATCCCCAAAATGCGGATGCGGTTGATGTACTTGTCTACAAACACTGATATGTTCGCCACGCCGCCATTGAGCTTGTAGCAGTTGATAAACCGCTCCTTGCACTGGTTGAGCAGCTTGTTGTCCATCCCTGAAAGGGTGTCTGCCTGCTGTATCATTCTTTGGTAGATCACGCCAATCGCCACCTGATATAAGATTCCGATCGCCATAAAGACAAGTGTCAGTAACATCGTAGTCGTTTCCTTTGACATTATGATTCTCCCCCTTTGATTTGATATAACTCTATACTCGCCCGCTGTGATTCTAAGTATAATCATTTCGATGCATTCCCACAAGACATTTTGAGAGAGAATCGTTCGACAAATTCGTATCATTACCGCTTCTTATTGACCGAATATCCCGTTTTCCTACAGGGTTTTACTTTTCATTCACTGTCCAGCGTTGCTTTTTGTCCGTATGCATTATATAATATACCTAACCCGCAAACCCGCCGCGTTAACGGCATATTATCCCCAAGGAGCCCTAAGATGAACATTCTCTCCAAAAACACCACGAAACAACCCTTCACCGCCAACGGTGAACCCATCACAGGCACGAAACAGCTTGAACAGGCGCTGGACAATCTGTGTGCGCAGACACAATACGATGCAGGCGCCAAAAACTGCTGCCACGAACGCGGTGAGGCGGTTCTGTGTAAAAAACTGGACTATGCCCGTCTGGGCACAGAATTTACCGGGCGAATCGGCTGGCTGGCAATCGGTGCTGACCGTAGCGGCACCATCCCATCCGGCGCGCGGTGCCTCACCTGCACAGCGGGCAGTTCCACGCTGGAAATTCAGTACTTCTCAGAAGGATCCGCGCTGATTGGCTGGGCAGACTCTTCTGTGGGTGTCATTTACTATTACATCAACAATTATAATAACTGGTGTGCTGCCAAGCAGATTCTTTCATATAAAACACAAAACGGACAGCACACCGATATCTGTCCTGAAAAAGAAATGTTCTGCCAAAGCCCAAAAACGCTTCGCGACATTCTCTTTTATTTTTATGAAACTGCCGAAAGACACCCTGCATATCAATGGATAGAGGATTTCTTCTATACGGGCAGCGACGGCTGGCACAAAGACTGGATGAAAAACTCGCTGAGACATCTTACCATCCCAGAGGAACAGGATGAAGCATTCAAAAAACGGCGGAAAGCACAGGAAAGCGGCAAGTGGCAGTGGGGAACGCCTTGGCAGCGCGAGGATTACTGGCGCGGTGCAGTCTGCTGGGAAAATCCAGAGGAGATGGCACAGCTAGAGCGTCTAACCCGCTTAGAGTCTGCTGATGCCGAAACTTCTGATGTCAAGGCTTCTGATGCCACAGCCCCAGCGGAGCCAGTACCAGATTTCCCTTCTCCTGAACAGCAGGAACATGAAATACTCATGAGACAGACAGCCGCACGGCTCATGAAGGAAAAAGAATTTACCAAGCGCGCATCAGGCATCCGCGACCTCTGTTTTCTGCGAAACTGCGGACATCTGCGCAGACTAGACCTGCGCTGTAATGATGTGGAGGACCTCTCACCGCTTGCCTCACTCCGCCAGCTAAAAGAGCTGACACTGGACTACAACCTCATCTCAGATTTGTCTGCACTCGAAGGTTTAGAGCAGCTTAGGCAGCTTTGGTTAATGGGAAACAAAGTACGTAGTCTGGAACCGCTGAGCGGGCTTCACAACCTCAGTGCACTGCATCTGCGCGGCAATCCTTTGGCACCGGGCACGCTGGCGTCCCTGCGCAAATGCAAGCGTTTAGGCACACTGGACCTGTCTCACACAGGCATACAGGACATCTCAGACTTGGAATACAGCCGCGTGCGGCTGCTGACACTCTATGGCAATCCCGGCGTGACCGGACTAGAGGTCCTGTCCACCATGAAAAACCTCACCTGTCTTGATTTAGACTGGGAAACTGCCCGCCGCTATGACATTTTGGCACTCGCCCCACACCTCACAGAATATGCCCGCTATGGAGACCGTATGGAATACGTCTGGCCGCAGAAATTTTTTGACGAGTAAGTCTACACCGCAAACATCAGGAACAAGACCACCCACGCCTTCCTGATATTTCTGCCTGCCACAAGATACGATGCCCCCAGCGCAATTCCCCACAGGATGCCCATCAGCCCAAGTGCCAGACTGTCCTTTGTCAGCGCGTGGCCAAGCCCCCATGTCAGGCCGCACACGATGCCGCCATAAGGGATTTTCTCATGCCCCAGCCACACCTCAAAGGCTTTCTGCGCAAACACGATAATCAGCAGAAACAGCACTGTCTCAAACGCATAATATAGATACTGAAACACAAACTTTACCGCGCCAAGATGCTGCCATTCGCGGATACATTTGAACCCGCCCCAGTCATGACACTGTACGGCGATTGCTGCCGCTACCATCAAAAATGCCGCAACCCACTGCCATGTCCGCATGGTTTCACACACCGCGAGAATATCGAAATCATAATTTTTCTTTGCCGACTGCACAATCCAGAACGCAATGCATCCCCAAGTCACGCAGGTCAGAAGCCAGTGCGCAATGTGCTGTGCATCCGACCAGTCTCCGCTCTGTGCCCCGTACAGAAGCGGTTCCAGCAAAGACACATAGAGAATTTCTATGCCAAGACCGCCAAACGCAGTGAGTCCAAGGCTGAACAAATCCCAGCCTAATTTTTTATTCGTATTATTACTTGTGATCATTTTTTGAATCCTCCTTGATTTGTCTTAACAATTGATTGGCTTTTTGCACCTCCAGATACAGTGAGCCATAATAGACCAGCGCCGCAATCACGTAAGGCACCGTAAACGACCGAAACATATCCACATAAGCCTTTGGATGCAGTGGTGAAAAGAATCCCGATATCCATGTAAACAACAGAACCGCCGCAATCAGCACCACATACTGCAATACCGCCACCAGCAGCAGCGGAAGCTGCGCCAGACGGTAATGCTGGGACAACACCAGCGTGCCCAGAAAAGAAAACAGCAGAATCGTCAGCATATTCATTTGGTCGCTGCCAAACTTCCCCTGTGTCTGCGCCTCGAGCACAATCTTTCCCACAGA
Source organism: Lachnospiraceae bacterium (assembly GCA_009774345.1). Taxonomy (GTDB): domain Bacteria; phylum Bacillota; class Clostridia; order Lachnospirales; family Lachnospiraceae; genus COE1. The sequence goes on from VSNR01000092.1 coordinate 9,958, forward strand.
CAACAGCGTATAGATCACACACACTGTCGGCAGGAAGCTTTTCTTGTCAATGATCTTCATTTTTTCCCTCCTTCACGTTTTTGAGACATTCCATAAACGGCTTCTTGTACGCCCTGTTTAGCACCAGCTCCTCTCCATTTTCCATCAAAAGATGCATCCGCATATTGAGATCGGGTTTGATTCGGTCGATTCGGTGGAGATTCACCACCAGCGACTTGCCGATCTGGACAAAACCGCACGCACTGTATTTCTCGAGAAAGAGCCGCAGATTATACTCGATCTGAAAAACCTCGCTGTCCAAGTAGGCAAAACAGTGGCGGTCAACGATTTCCAGATAATAAATCTCGCGCAGGTAAATGCGCTTGGCTGTCTGGTCTTTGCGCCCCACAATCACCCGCTCTGTTCCGAGATAGTCCATCAGTCCCCTAATCTCAGCATCCTGTTCCCGATAGTAGACATCCACTCTGTTCTCTGACAGCGCTAAATCTTCATAATAATTGACCTTCATACCCGGTGCCCTCCCTTTAAAACCAGTATAGCAGCATCGTTTGTTTTTGCAATAGACGCATGCGTATGCTGCACTTTGGGCGGTCTGACGTGCACCAGGAACATACGGCTTAAAACACTGTCATTGACAGTAACCTAACAATCAGAATCAACATTCCTCTCCTCATGACGCTCTTGAAAAACAAGAAATCTCGTGATAAAATATTTATGCAATAAAAATAATATAAATTTATGGAGAATGCCGTCATCAAATGGGGAAGATGAGGCATTTTCTAGTCGCAGGGGGGATATTATGAAATTTTTGGCAAACCGAAAACTCGCCACGCGCATTGGCATTCTCACCACTATGATTACTTTTTCAGGATTGCTGCTGCTCTGCTATGTCGTATCTGAACGTGTTGCCGCTATGGTTGAAAACAATATCACCAACCAGATGACAGACGCGGTGGAATCTCGCGCATCCATAATCAATGACTATGTAACCTCCGCAGAGGAATATATGACTGCCTTTGCACTAGGCAGTGAAGTCCATGAGCTTCTCGAACATCCAGACAATCCCACAGTGCTGTCAAAGGCACAGCGATACACTGAAGATTTTGCCGCTGTGAAAGGTATCTTTGAGGGTCTGTATATCGCAACACCCTCCACCTATGTGCTGACGCATACCACCCCATCCGCAATCGGCATCACTACGCGAAGTGGTGAATCATAGGAGGAATTTCGCAGTACAATTCTGACTCATCCGCAGCTTACCAATCTGGGAATTATGAAATCTCCTGGTACTGGAAGTATGATTCTCTCAATGTACTATCCTATTTTTGACAATCAGGAATGCATTGGATATGCAGGCGCCGGCGTATTTGCCAATCAGTTGATGGATTCTCTGCTGAATCTGAATATCCAAGGACTCCCAAACAGTGAGTATGTCTTTTTGAACGTGGACACGGGCACCTACTTGTATCATGAAAATGACGCTTTTTTAAATACCCAGACAACTGACAAAGGTTATCAGGAAATTCTCCGCCGCATCAAAACAGATGACAATACAGCAGCAGGCACCTATTTCTATACAGACGAAAATGATGTAGAGCAGCTTGTAGTCTATAAATACTTAAAAGACCGCCACTGGGTTTTTATGGTGCGCGACGATGCTGCGGAAGTATATCGTGAAGTGAGGACTGTCCGCACCTCCGTAGGCGTTTTGTGCGCAGGTGTGGGGGCAGTTATTGTTTTTGTGACCCTGATTATTTTATTTATGGAAGGCAGAGAACTTATGGTGATGGAACACGCAATTCAGCGGCTCGGCAATCTTGAACTTTCCGCAGATCATGAGTTGACCTCCTTTTATGGCAGAAAAGACGAGATTGGCCTGATTGCGCAGACCATTCACCATGTCTGCGAGTGCCTGCGCACAACAATCGACGACATTGGCAGAATACTCGGTGAAATGGCAGACGGCAATATTGCTGTCGATGTGACGAAGAATGAATCATACTATGCATTCAGTCTATCAAAATACAGATGGATGAAATTGCACTTGCCAGCGTCCAGCAGTCAGAGATGATTACCTCTGTAGAAAACCGCATCAAGGAGGTATCCAAAGTCATTCAGGCAAATTCTGACGCCGCCGAAGAGAGCGCTGCGATCTCCAATGAGTTGTCCGAGCAGTCCCAAACGCTGAACCAGTTGATCAGTCAGTTCCGCATCCAATAGTCTGACCACCATCATCACAAAAGGCGCCAGATAAAATACATTTGCAACTTAACTGTAGATACATAGACGGATTTGCACTTATTATCTAGAGTGTGTTAACAGTTCCTTATTGTCATCGTACAAGCATATATGATATAATGAGCGACAGAACATGATTACATATTTTTAAAGGAGTATTACAACCATGAAAAAGTTTTTAGAGGAATTTAAAAAATTTATCAGCAAAGGAAATGTAATGGATATGGCAGTTGGTATCATTATCGGCGGTGCCTTTACCAGCATCGTTTCCTCTCTTGTCAACGACATTATCAATCCAATTTTAGGTCTGTTTGGCGGCATGAACTTTGACCAGCTCTCTTGGAATATCACAGGAGATGTCACACTGTATTACGGAAAATTTATCACAGCCGTGGTCAATTTCCTGATTATGGCGCTGATTGTCTTTCTGCTTGTCAAGATCATGAACAAGGCAATGTCACGCATTCAGAAACCAGAAGAGCCCAAAGTACCAACTACCAAAATATGCCCGTTTTGTCAATCTGAGATCGCACTCAAGGCGACAAGATGCCCGCACTGCACTTCAAAACTTGAGGACAATATTGTTCCTTAACCGCATCATACTTTTTCGCGAGTAGAGGAGGAAAAATCTTCTCTACTCGATTTGATCTATATCAAGCAGTCGTGTCAATATCGCAAAATCATCTAATGTGAGTGCCTCACCGCGTATCGTTGATGACAAATTCATTTTTTCAAGCGCAGCGGTAACATCTTCTTTCTTCACACACAGCCCCGCAGCATTGCCAAGCGCATTGACTAAAGTTTTTCTGCGCTGATTAAATGCTGCACGAATAATATCAAACATAAATTTTTCATTCGAAACCATCACTGGCGGCATTTCATGCCGCATCAATTTTATGACAGCACTGTCAACATTTGGTCGGGGCATAAAGCAGCCTGCTGATACGGTCATCATAACTTGTGGCTTTGCATAATATTGAACAGCCAAAGACAGCGCGCCATAATCCTTTGTGCCAGGTCCTGCCTGCATACGCTCCGCCACTTCCTTCTGAACCATAATGGTAATACTGTCCAACGGAACATGACTTTCAAACAATCCCATAATAATCGGTGTCGTAATGTAATATGGAAGGTTCGCAACTATTTTGATTGCATTTCCATTATTTTTTTCACGAACAATCGCATTGATATCCAGTTTTAAAATATCCTCATTGATAATTGTGACATTATCATATGCAGCCAGCGTGTCCTGCTCAAGAATCGGAATCAGTTTCTTATCAATTTCTACAGCCACTACCTCTCTCGCATACTCGCACAGATATTGTGTCATCGTACCGATGCCCGGACCAATCTCGAGCACACAGTCCGCCCGTTTTACACCAGCAGCATCTATGATCTTTTCAAGTATATTCGCATCCACCAAAAAATTCTGCCCATATTTCTTCTGAAAATGAAATTTATATTTCTGTAAGACAGCGATTGTATTCGTGGGGTTTCCAAGTGTTGCCATCTGCTTTCCTCCTAGCACTCTATCTGATACATCCGTTTGGCATTCTCTGTGGTCACAGATATCACTTCATCATATGTCATTCCTTTGATCTCTGCTATCCGTTCTGCGATATATGGTAAATTGAGAGAAGAATTTCTCATACCGCGGTTTGGTTCTGGTGCCAGATATGGACTATCTGTCTCAAGCAGAATCCACTCGATCGGAACAGCCTCAACCACTTCTTTCAGTTTCCTTCCATTTTTGAATGTAACCACACCGCCCACCCCTATATAAAATCCCATTTTAACATATTCCAGCGCCATCTCCGCACTATAAGAAAAACAGTGGATTACACCACCAGTTTCCTTTGCACCATGCGCTGACATAATATCATAAGTATCCTTCGCAGCATCTCTGGAATGGATAATTATGGGTTTCCTGATCGCTTTTGCAAGATCAAGCTGACGTGAAAACCATAATTTCTGTATCTCATGTGCTGGCTCCTCCCAATAATAATCCAGTCCGATTTCTCCGATCGCCACCACTTTTCTATGCACACACTGCTTCCTTAACCATTCAAAATTGTTCTCATTCAGCTCTGCGGTTTCACTGGGGTGTACTCCTGCTGACGCATAGACAAAAGGATACTTTTCAGCAAGTTCGATGCTCCTGCGCGTGCTTTCAAGACTCGCACCCACATTGATAACATATCCAATCTTATTTTCCTGCATCGACATAAGCAGCAAATCTCTGTCCTCGTCAAATCCCTCATCGTCATAGTGGGCATGTGTTTCAAATATCATCATTTTCTATTCTCTTTTCCTACATTTTATCTGCCTGCTTTAGCAGGCATACATCCAATCCTTTGTAATGTCTAAAATATGATAAAGGAAAAATTTAAAAATGTCAATCACATAAAGCGAAAGCAAAATAAAAACACCATCCCCGAAGCCTACGCCTCAAAAATAGTGCCTTTCAGTGCACCGCCAGGGGCTCGAACCCTGGACACCCTGATTAAGAGTCAGGTGCTCTACCAACTGAGCTAGCGGTGCATCATTTCTGTTCTCTGTGTTGTCCACCGAACAATAAATACTATATCACCATATTTATAAACTGTCAACACTTTTTTTACTTTTTTTTTCATATTTTTTAGAAAAAGATTGGAAAGACTCTTCCTCTGACTTTTTTTGCTGTCTATATACTCCCTATAAGCTTGATTGTAGTTATATTATAGATCAGGTTGTCAAGCAAATACCCCCGTAGTATAATTGAAGAAAGGACTCCATAGGGGGATACGAATAAATGAAAAACCGCTGATACAGCTTGACAAATATGATTCATGGGCTTGTATTTCCTGCAATGAATGGCTGGATGAAGCCTGCGGTGACCCCGACTGCCCATATTGCAGCATCCGTCCGCAGACTCCTTATGAAGCATATGATCTGGATGATATAGAAGCAGAAAGTGCCGGTTCCAGAAAACGCTGGCGGCGTGACAACTATCAGCACAAAACAGATGGCATGAAGAAACATATGCGCCCTAATTCTACGGCATCTCCCTGACCATCGCCACCGCCTGCTCGATCAGGTGCTCAAACGCCTCCATCAACACCCCTTTTTTGCTGTCATCAATATCCATACGGTCCATAATCTCACCATAAATTCCCGCCGTGGACGTGAGAGAGTCCTGAACCGTCTTCACATACGCGCGGTTCTGCTCCACAGCGTGATCAATCGCATCACGGACCGCAGACGTGCCCGAGGCGCGCTCCTTGATATCATCAAAGTACCTGCCAGTCTCCTCCATGCTTTGGATGCTGCCAAGCATCGCCTCATCTGACGCCTGTATATATTTATTCAGCTCGCTGCTCTTCTGCTCAACCTCCATAATGCTCGCATGGATACCCTCAACCATATCCTGACTCATCTTGGCAAGCTTGCCGACCTCCTCCGCAACCACTGCAAACCCTTTTCCCTGCTCCCCGGCTCTCGCCGCCTCAATGCTTGCATTCAGCGACAAGAGATCTGTCTGGTCTGCGACTTCACTAATCCCCGACAGACTGTTGCGGATTTTGTCAAGCGCCACCTGAAGCTGTCCAAAAGTTGCTGACATATTCCTGAAATTCTCCTTCACAGAGCTGGCATCCTGCCGCAGACGCTCCATCTGGCGCTGCGCATCCGCCACCGACTGGTCAATCTCCATCTCCACATCATTGAACCGGTCTGCTGCTGCGGTGATTTCCTGAAAACCATCATCCATACCATTGATATCGTCCCGCAGACTGATAATGTCATTTTGCAGGCCCGCAAGCTGCTCATTGGCATAGCGCATTTTCTGCGACGTCTGGAAGACATCCCCCGCCAAATCCTCCACCACCTGCGAGGCGCTTGTCAGTGCATAATCCAATGGATGCCTGTCAAACTGAACCTCCTTTTCCGGCAGGTCTGCTGCCTCTTTTGCTGCTTTGTTCCCAAATAGTCTCAACACGCTCATTCCTCCCTAACTCTGCGTCAAATTACTCAAATGCCAGACAGCACATTGTCTGGTTGACAAACTGCGTATTATAGTGTTCTCCCACGCCAACCATGCCCGCATGAGAGAAGCTGCGGCACATCTCTGCAAGATAACTGTCCCAATACTGGTCATCATTGAACATAATGTAGCGGAACAGGCAGTTGACAGAAAGCACCGCCGACGCCCTGCCCAGATCCCGCTGAATCTTTGCGATGGTATCCTGAACCACTTCCCTGTAATCCCCCATCTCGAGAATCGTCAGGAAATCCATTTTGTTTGCCGGGCGAAACGTCGTGATGCTGCCATCCGCCTCCACCCCTTTAATCGAAATAATATAGGTATCCGAGTCACAGACATGTCCAAACGGATTCTTGAACGTCTGTGTCGTAATTTTGTCTCTGGAAATTCCCAACTCCGAAGTATAGACCTTCTCCGCAGAGCTATTCTCCAAAGTACGGATTTTATACGCTCTGGGGTCCGCATCCGTCACCATAAACTGCCTCTGCGTCTCCGAATGGACATAGATATTTTCCTTGTAGGACTTAATCTTTCCCTTGAGATTCTTAAACAGAAAAAAAGCACACGCATCCTGATAAACTTTGCCGTTACATGCAACCGCCGCCGAATTGCTCGTCCCGCCCGCAAGATCATATCCTGCGCGGCAGAGATAGTTTGACAGAGTGGTGACCGCACGGACATCAGCGCCCGCTGAGCAGATGTCAAAACATGCCGTCCTCCCCCGCTCGCCGCCGACCGCCTTCACCGCATTTTCAAGGCGCCTGATATATTTGATGGGCATGACCGATGCCTGCTCAAGCACATCTGCCACAACTTTGATGCCGTCCTGCATCGCAGTCACTGTGATGCCTTGGTCAAAAAACTGTTTGTCTATATATGCCTGCCCGACGCCTCCTATAGACGCAACGCCGGGAAACCGCTTCTCGATTTCAACCGCAGCGCGCTCAAGCATCTCCTCGCCCGCGACAGAAAAAAACAGCGCCGAAGGCTCCCTGATTCCGCTCAAAGCCTCCGCCACATCCCCCTTCTTGCTGCTGCCAAATGTAAATTTCATCCTCTGTGACCTCCATATTTATATCATTTTACCGATTATATACAACTTGCCGTCCATCAAATTACTGTAATTATAACATACAATGTAAATTTTTCCTACTATTTTTTGTGTACTGTGCATAATATTTTATATCTCCACCAGGACTTTATTTTACATACAAAGTCCTGCGCGATCAGGAAATATTTTAGCTTTA
>VSNR01000093.1 GCA_009774345.1 Lachnospiraceae bacterium
GGTATAGGGAATATTTGTCAGCAGGGGGGCAGCTTTTTGATTGCCAGCTTTGTCTATCTTATGAATGCATACTATCTGGTCTTTGGCAAAGCGGCAGTATTGAAACACAGGACTTTGGAGCGGATTTGTTGTTTTTTGGCATTATTTTTGGTATATCCAGTCATTGCATTTTATATTATTGAGATTGCATATAATGCAGAACTTGCAAGAATGCAATCAGATAAAATTGTTCTAAACAGCATTCTTATCTTATGTATAGAAGTTGGTTTTATCATTGCTGTTTGGAACTACAAATATTCGTTGGTTCTGCTAACGATTGCGGCATGGATGTTCGGGCTGGCAAATCATTACCTGCTGCAGTTTCGGGGAAGTACTTTGCGGCCAGTGGAGCTGGCTGCATTTAAAACTGCCTTGAGTGTAGCAGGCTTATATCGGTTTGACCTGACAGATGAGTTGGTGCGAAGCACACTGGTAATGCTGATATTGCTCAGTGGCATTAAGGTGCTTCCATTTAGAGAGCGTCCGTGGACTGCAAAAGAAACCGTTGTCAGAATGTCTGTTGGAATTCTGTGTCTTATGGCTTTTATTGTGAATGCGGTGACTTCTTCATGGGACGCAATACTCGGCATCGAAATCGGACATTGGAGCAGTTATGAAGTCTATGCGGAAAATGGCAGTGTCCTTTCCTTTATCCTGGAAGGACAGGAAATGCGTGTAGATGCCCCGGATGAGTACTCGGCACGCAAAGTGGAAGAACTGTTAAGTGCCTATGAGGGCAGGACAGAGGAGAAACTGCCGAGTGTTATCGTTGTTATGAATGAAACTTTTGCTGATTTGTCTCGTCTGGCTGATTTTGGCACAGAGGATTGTCTGTCAAACTGGTATCATGAAGACTGCGTAATGCGGGGAGAGGCATATGTATCTGTCTATGGCGGCGGGACATGCAATTCTGAATATGAGTTTCTTACAGGAAATTCAATGGCAAATTTTCCTGATAATAACTGTCCCTATACCATGTATCCATTTGATCATGTCTTTAATCTTGCAAGGGAATTTCGCAGTCATGATTACACTGCGATAGCAGTTCATCCCGAAAATAAAAATAACTGGAATCGTTCGAGTGTATATGCCCAGATGGGGTTTGAGCGTTTTGTGTCTATTGATCAGATGGATCATTTGACAGAGGTTCGGGGAATTGTATCAGATCGGTCTGATTATGATTGGATTATCAGGGAATATGAAGAAGCACAAGGACCGCTGTTTTTATTCAATATAACCTTGCAGAATCATGGTGGTTATGAAAATATTGACGCTTTAGGGGATATTGAGCCAGTTCATGTGGGAGAGGAATATGAGAAGTATACAGATCTGATCACTTATCTCACGATTATAAGGGAATCCGATCAGGCTTTTCGGCATTTGATTGATTATTTTTCAGGAGTTGAGGAACCAGTGATCCTTTGTATGTTTGGAGATCATCATCCAGGAGGGCTAAACAGTGAGCTTGTGGATAAAATTTATGGTGGGAAATCGGAAAATGTTGCGGCCATACAAAGGCAGTATGCTGTTCCTTATATGATCTGGGCAAATTATACGAGCGAAACACTTCCAGTCAATCTGTCAAAAGATTTGAGCTTGAATTATCTGGGGGCGAATGTTTTGGATTTGGCAGGGATAAGGACACCTTTTACTGCGTATTTGTTGGATTTAGAGAAACGTCTGCCGGTGATCAATGCAGTAGGCTATCAAGATGAGTGTGGAACATGGCATAGGCTGGAAGAAAAAAATGAGAATGTTGATGAATATCAAAAAGTAGGATATTATATGATGTTTGATCGATAGAGGAGAGATACAAATGCAGCGTTCAAAGAGAAAGAATCAGTGGGGGTTATTCATAATCTATGGATATATGGTGCTGCCGATTGTCATCTTTATGTTTGGGTGGCTGAGGTGGTATTATGCGTTGTTATTTGGTGGTTTCATTTTGGCTGCATATGTGAGAAGCGTTGTCAGTGATATCGTCAATGTAGTGGATGTCTTTTCGAAAAAGGACAGGAAACTTTGGCTGGCAGTGTCTGGCATTTCTATTTTGTGGGTACTTTTGGCAGGGATTGGCGGATACTGCTTTCAAAATTATGATCATCTGTACAGAAATGCGATCTTTCATACGCTCGTTGACTATGACTGGCCGGTCATCTCGCAGGACGGCAGCAGGGCATTTATTTATTATATAGGGTTCTGGCTTCCTGCGGCCTGTATAGGAAAACTTTTTAATCTTGAAGCAGGATATCTGTTTCAGGTAGTTTGGGCAGTGTCAGGTATCTTGATTGTATATGGATTGATCTGTGTATACAGAAGAAAGGCGAACATGCTGCCGCTTGTTTTTATGATATTTTTCAGCGGATTGGATTATGTTGGCACATGGCTGACTAATACGGGGGGGGGTATCTGAATTTATCGACAGCAGCACATCTTGAATGGTGGGCAGGTGTTCAGTTTTCCTCGACAACGACGCAGTTATTTTGGGTGTTTAATCAGGCATTACCAGCATGGTTAGGGGTAATGTTCATTCTTGTCCAGAAAAAATGCAGTAATATGTTCTTTATCCTGTCGCTGATAATGCTTACATCCACATTTCCGTTTGTGGGGCTGATTCCTATTGTACTTGTACTGTGTTTTGAAAAAGTTCGAAAAGGAGAAAGCAGTTGGAAGGAGTTGGCAACATTTCAGAATATTGTTGGCATAGTGGTCATTGGAGGTGTTTCCTTTTTATATCTTGTGGGGAATTTGTCTGGTGAAAAGATTGGGCAAACAGATGAGGTCGTTACGTTGAGGCAATTGATACCAATAGTACTTAGAGATGCCGTGTTTTTTTATTTGGAGGCAGGCATATATTTGCAGTTTGTATGTTTATATCGGAAGAAGGATATGCTTTTAAAAGTTCTTGCGGTGATTTTGGTAATCTGCCCTTTTATAAAAGTGGGAAATGGCGGCGACTTTTGTATGAGAGTGTCCATACCAGCACTTTTTATATTGATGGTATTTGGTATAGAAACACTGGAGAGATTATATAAGGAACAACGAAAGCGGCTGCTGATCCTGTATTGTGTCATTTTGCTTATAGGTGCAATAACGCCATTTAATGAGATACATAGAACAATACAGGAAACGATTTTGAAAGCAGGTCATGTGCAGAACCAACGCAGTGAGATCGCATTGGAAACAGAACTTCTGCAGTATGAAAACTTTTCAGGAGTTCCTGACGGTAATATTTTCTTTCAATATTTTACAAAAGACAGGTGACATATTCCATCATCCTTCTCAGATAAAATACAACCTGTAAATAGAGAATATTTATGGTTTTGTAGAGGAGGATTAGGATGTGGCGAAAAGTTTTAGCAATTATTTCAAGCGGGATTCTGACATTTGTCATGACAATCAATTATGCGGTATATATATCCTATGAAGGATATACAGGCAGCGATTATCAGGTAAATATACATTACGCGATAGCGGCAGTTTTGATTATGATTCCGGTGTACATCTACTTGTTTATCAAAAAGAATTTTCTGGAGGAGTGCTTTCTGAAACATTCCCGGAAAGTGCAGGGAATCAGTATTGTCATTAGCTTTTTTGCTGTTCTTCAACTAAAGTGTGATGTTGAGAAAAATTGGTCCCATATATTGACTGCATTGGGTTGGAACATGGATATGCCGTTGGTCATCTGGCTTTTGTGTGCATCAGCAGGGATTGGTATTTATTTGTTTGTCTGTTATGCAGTTTGGACTGTTGGTGGGTGGGGGTATCGATTTTTTCAAAGTTTTACCTATGAGGAAAAGTTATTTTTCGTCGTTTCCCTGGCGGGGTGTCTGTCTCTTGTCTGTTATTTTTACGCAAGGACAGATGCCTGTTGGAATACGGTCGATTTGGTGTATCAGGCGGATCCTTATTTTGTGTATGATCATTATTATCCTGTTTTTAGTTTTGGGTATGATTTTGATTGGGATATAGGAAATGGGGGAATCCGACATCCACTGGCAACAGTGATTTTGTTTCCCATTCATATATTTGTCTCATTTCTGTCGAATCTCTGTTTTGGGATAACGAATATCAGACCAGTACTCTATGCATTTGCAGAGTCGGTATTTATGATTATGACAGCGATTATGATAAAGAGAATTGTAGGGAGTCAGTGGATCTATGGCTTATTTGTGTTTTCGTTCCCATTTACATTTTTTACAGTGTTTATTGAGAAATATCCCATCTCGATTTTCCTGGTGGTGTTGTATGTATATACAACGATAGAGGAAAAAGGCAGCGCGATTCAGAAATATTCCTTGATATCGTCTGGTGGAATGATGATAACGACATCTGTTTTGGGCGTGCTTTATGGTACAGAAACGAAGCTGGCTGGGCGGATAAAAGAGTATGCATCAGCAGTTATAACCTTTTTTCTGACGCTCATAGGGACAGGCAGGATTCATTATATCATGGAGTTTGACAGGTTAATTCATCAGAATTCGGTGATGTTCTATGAAGGGGCGCTTGATCAGAATGGATTTATGGAAAAATTTGCTGGTTTTACAAACTTATGTGCATCCAGTTTCATACCTGCTGCATATGAAGGAACAGAGGTGAACTTTTATTGGACGCATTTAAATGACAAAATTAATTACTTTGGATTGTTTGTATTGGTCATTGGACTCTATGCCTGTATTAAATGCAGGGGAGAGAAAAAATATTATCCTTTTATCGCATGGTTTTTATTTTCGATCATACAGTTTGTGATTGTGGGATTTGGAACGGGGTTTGAACCGTTGTTTTCATTGTGTCATGCATGGGCGATCATTCCATTATTCTTTTTGGGAATCAGCCATCTTGTCAGAGCATCCGCTATTCGAAAGGTCATTTTCGGAAGTCTGTCAGTTATTATGTTTTATTACAATTATATACATATGCAGGAACTATTGGCGTATCTGACCATGAAAGCACCTTTGTTATAATAAGAGATACCATTAAAAATGAGGAAGATAAATGAATCAGTTAAGAAACTATATCCGTCTTATGAGAGTGAAACATTATATTAAAAATATATTGATTTTTATGCCGCTCTTTTTTGCTGGAAAAATATATGACTGGAATGAATTATCAGTGGCAGTTACGGGTTTTTTCGCTTTTTGCTGCGTTTCGTCCAGCGTATATATTTTCAATGATCTGATTGATTTGGAAAAAGATCGAAGGCATCCGACAAAAAAGTACAGACCAATTGCGAGTGGGCAGGTTTCTGTGAAGCAGGCAGTGGGGCTGATTGTGGTATGCCTGTTTCTAAGTATTCTTGTGTTGGTTGTTGCGAGTAATCTGGGCGGTTCCATATTCCTGCTGCTCTATATTATTGTAAATATCGCTTATAGTGTGAGACTAAAGGAATATCCTATTATGGATATTGTATTGCTGGCATCAGGATTTGTGATACGAATGTTTTATGGCGGTTATCTTACAGACGTTCCAATATCAGGATGGTTATATTTAATCGTTGTATCTGGTTCGCTTTATATGGGGCTTGGAAAAAGAAGAAATGAATTACGGGGGGGTAATGAGACGAGAAAAGTGTTAAAATATTATAATCACTCATTTTTAGAGAAAAATATGTATGTCTGTGTTGCCTTAGCCAATGTTTTTTATGCACTCTGGGCAATGGAGTTCAGAAATACCTGTATGATATGGACGGTTCCTGTCTTTATGATTATATTGATGCGGTACAGTTTTGATGTTGAAGGAGATTTTGATGGAGATCCTGTGGAGGTGATTTTGCAGGATCGGATTTTGATTACATTAATTGCTGCATATGCGGTGTGTTTATCTGTGTTGTTGTATTGGTGATTCTCTTGTCGAAAGCATTCAGGTCATCCTCCTGGCCGCTGGAAAATCTGTGTCGGTGCAGGTTTTTGGCAGTGAAGAAATACGCTCTGTTTTATCAGCGGGGCGGTTGCCATGTCCTTGTAGGTGGCGAATATGACTTGTACACGGAAGGAACAGTAAAATATCAAGACATATGGCAAAAATCCATTTGCAGAATAAATTTTTCTGTAAATGGATTTTTCTACAGCTCCTTATTTGCAGTCAGGTTCTGCAAAGACTTCCAGCGCAAGCTTTGCGCCCAGACTGAATCCATAGGAGAAATTCTCATATTCAGACAAGGATTCGTATGTATCAATCTGTTCAAGCCATGTCTGGAAGCGCTCATTGTCCTCATCGGCAAGCTTACATTTGATTTTTATCATTATTATGTATATAATTACACAAAGAGGAAGAGGTGAAGAAAATGGGAATGGCGTTAAAAATTCGAACGATTTTGTTGGAGCGGCATATGTCAATCAAGGAGCTGAGTGAAAAGTTAGGTTATCACGGAGCAAATCTGTATAACAAGCTGAACCGTGATAACTTTAGCGAGAGGGAGCTGCGCGATATCGCAGATGCACTCAATTGTGATTTTGATGGAATTTTCACTTATCGGGATACTGGAAAAAAGGTGTGATACAATAGACAGACGCACATGTAGCGGCTTTGGGGAGAGAAAGCGCAGATGCAATCCGGCGGCAGAAATTCAAGAGACAGATACTTGCATGTATGGAACTGGAAGTATTGCATAAGACAGAAAACCGCCTTGTATCTGCAGGGCGGTTTTCCAGGTTAGATGTCCGTAATGAGCGACATATTTATATTACAGTTCCTTAATATTATTCAATATTCTGCTGCAATTCTAATATAGCTTCTCTTGACAGCAGGGAATATTTCATAATCTTTTCTATGGACTCATTCTCCCGTATCATTTCTTTGGCTATATTCTTCTGTGTGTCCTGAACAGCTACATGAACAGCTTTCTGTATACCTTCTTGTATACCGTCCTGCACTTCGCTCCGAATATAGGAACGCATTATCTCCTCTTCGTCATATAGTGTCATCATGATATCAACTACCTCTCTTTCCTGGCTTTCCAAATACTCTTTGAGCACATTTTTATCCTTACAGATACGAATTGTCTCCATAATAGCTTCTCTGGTTCTGCCATACAAAGCCACCTGTTTATCACAGACCCTTGTAAATGTCACATATTGATTAATAATATTTCCCTTTTTTCCATCATATATCATTTTTACTTTTACATCAATACTGGATTTATTTCCATCAAAAAATTCTTTTGACAATGATATCCGTGACGGTTTTGTTTTCCTCTCACCGGTATATATGACATACAGCTCTGGGACGGGCATCTTTACTTTTTTGCTTCTGTAAAGATTCTGGTGGGTACGCTCAAAGTAAGATACATCAAGACCCGGATAATAATGTTCATTGTCCAGGTTGATTGACATTCTACCATTATGATAATTTTATCCCCGACAGTGAACCCCAGATCATTATAGATGCCATCTGTCAGAATATTTTTAATGGTGATATCTGTCAGATCATCTACTGCCTTATTTTTATTTTTTTCCAATCGGTTTATTTCCTTTCATATTTTAAAATATATTGCCACTTGTAAATAGTACCATAGTATGATATACTGTTACTGGTTTATAGGTACCGTTTACAGACATTTGTAAAAGCCGTCTAGTGTTTTCTGGACGGCTTTTACGCTTTCTTTGCCTTCTCCAACGTAAAGATAAATTCTGTGCCGACGCCCTCGGTGCTCACGACATTGATATTTTCATTGTGGGACTGGATGATTTCCTTGGTGATGGAAAGTCCTAATCCAGTCCCTTTTTTGTCTTTGCCGCGGGAGAGGTCGGTCTTATAGAAGCGGTCCCAGATCAGGCGCAGGCTGTCTTTTGGAATGCCAATTCCATTGTCTTTGACCGATACCATCAGTTTGTTGGATTTTTCAACGGTCTCTATCTTGATGGAAGAGTTCTTGTGGCTGAACTTGATGGCGTTGTCCACGAGGTTGTAGAGCACTTGCTGTATCTTGACCATATCCGCATTGACGTACATCTCATCGCCTGTGAGGACAAGCTCAATGGAGATCAGCCGTTCACGGCAGGTTCCCTCGAAGGACATTGCTGTATTTTTGATGACTTGGTTCAGGTCAAAGGTGCTCTTGTCGAGAATCATGCCCTTGGTGGTGAGGTTGTTGAGCGTGAGCAGGGAGTTGGTCAGCTTGGTCAGACGGTCCGTTTCGTTGAGTACTACACCGATATATTTTTCATGCAGTTCGGGCGGAATCGTGCCGTCAAGCATCGCTTCGAGATAGCCGCGCATGGAGGTGAGCGGTGAGCGGAAGTCGTGGGAGATATTTGCCACGAGCCGTTTCTGATTGTCCTCGCTCTTTGCGACTTCGCTTGCCATGTAGGCGAGTGAGGCGGCTAGATAGCCGATCTCGTCCTCGCTGTCCACCTGAAACTCGTACCTGAAATTCCCGATGGCATACTGCTCTGTCGCATGGGTGATCTTGCGCAGCGGCAGATAGACCATCTCTGTGAAGAAAAGCAGGATGATGAGCGAGAGCAGGAAGAGAATCACCAGTGTGATAAAGGAAATATTTAAGAGAGAGTTGCACGAAGCCTGCAAATCGACGAGTGAGGCGTGGATAACCACATAGCCTTTCACTTTGAATTTGGAAGTGATGGGGGCAAAGGCAGAGAGCATCTCATCCTCAAACATGCCAAAAAAATTCCCAGTGGTATAAAAGGAATTTCCTGTGATGGTGGGACTGAAATTCGGGATGGTGACAGGATTCTCGATGTCGGGCGGTGAGCTGGAATCCAGCACAATCAGCCCCGACGGATTGACAATCCAGATCGAGGCATCTAGGAAGGTGCCGATTGCCTCAATCTGGCGCCAGACGGATTCCAAGGTGATTTCATTGTTGTACAAATCCGCTGCGTAGGAGTCAGAGATCAGCAGCGCTTCTTTATATAAGGAGTCGGCGCGCTCACGCTTCATGTGCTCTAGCGTCATGCTGGAGGTGAAGGTCGCAACGACGATAAAACCAAAAAATGCAAAGATAAAATAAGCCAGTACAAACTTTAGATATAATGTCCGTTTCAATGGATGCTCAGTCCTTCACTTCAAATTTGTAGCCAACGCCCCAGATGGTTGCAATGCGCCATGTCTCGTGATCTTTGATCTTCTCGCGGAGCCGCTTGATATGCACATCGACGGTGCGTGTGTCCCCGATATACTCATACCCCCAGATCTGGTCGAGGAGCTGCTCTCTGGTGTACACATGGTTGGGAGACGCGGCGAGAAAATACAGCAGTTCGAGTTCTTTTGGCGGCATCTCCACGGTTTTGTTGTTATAGATGACCGAGTAGTTTGTGAGGTTGATGGTGAGGTTGGGGTAGGAAACCTGCTTGGCGTCGGAAGCTGGTTCAGCGGGCGCAGCCGTCTTGTAACGGCGCAGCACCGCTTTGACGCGTGCGATCAGCTCTTTGGTGTCAAAGGGTTTCTCCAGATAGTCATCGGCGCCAAGTTCGAGTCCGAGCACCTTGTCAAAGACCTCGCCCTTTGCGGACAGCATGATGATTGGTGTCTGGGACTTCTGGCGGACTTCGCGGCACACTTGGTACCCGTCGATGCCCGGCAGCATCAGATCTAACAGGATGAGATCCGGCGCAAAGCTGTTCACTTCCCGCAGGGCAGATTCACCGTCATAGACGATCTTGGTCTCAAAGCACTCTTTGGTCATATAGAGGGAAATGAGTTCTGCGATGTTTTCATCATCGTCAACAATCAGTATTTTTTGTTTGTTTGCCATGTTTTTGCCTTTCTTATTTGCATATTTATTTAAATTCAGCGATCGTTACGCCGGAGTCCCCTTCGCCGTACTCTCCCAGATGAAAAGATTTCACATAGGAGATGCGCCGGAGATACTGATGGACTGCCTGACGCAGGGCACCAGTTCCTTTGCCGTGTACGATGCGCACGCTGGGCGCGTGGGACAGGTAGGCGTCGTCGAGATATTTGTCAAGTTCGGACAGCGCTTCATCCACAGTTCTTCCGAGCAGATTGATCTCTGTGGAGAGCGTGGCAGCTTTGGACATGCCGATGCTTCCGCCGCCGGTGCGTTTCGGACTGCCTGTACCGCCATAGCTTTTTTTGTAAGATGTGTTGCCGGACAGTGCATCTTCATTGATGAGCACAAGGTCTTTGATATTCACTTTAGAGCGGATAATGCCGCACTGTACAAAGAGATCGCCCTTTGCGTCCGGCTTGGAGGAGATCGTACCCTTTAAGCCCATAGAGACTACCTTTACCAGATCGCCGGGCTTGATCTGGTTTGGCTTTAAGAGCTTGTGCGTCGGTTTTTCCTGTGTGGCAGTGAGTTTTGCATTTTTTTCTGTAATTTTGTCGCGCACTTTGGTGCGGGCTTTTTCCAAATCCTGAATCGAAGCCTTGCTGACGTTTACTTTCTGGAAATCCCGAATGGTTTCGTCGGCGACATCCTTGGCATCTTGTAAAATCTTGCGCGCTTCCTCGTTTGCCTCGCGCAGAATTTTGTCCTTCTGCGCGTCCATGCGCTCCTGCTTCTGTTCAAGCTTTTTTTTCAGGGACTCGATCTCTGCCTTGTAGCGCTGAATCTCATTTCGCTCATTCTCGATGGTGCGCCTGCTCGTTTCCAGATCGGTCAGGAGATCCTCAAAGCTCTCTTCCTCCTCGCTGATGTGCTCTCTGGCGGACGCGATAATCTCGTCGGGGAGACCGAGCTTGGAGGAGATGGCAAAGGCGTTGCTCTTGCCGGGAATGCCGATGAGCAGCCGATATGTGGGGCGCAGTGTCTCCACGTCAAACTCACAGCAGGCATTTTCCACATAGGAGGTCGTGAGTGCAAAGACCTTGAGCTCACTGTAGTGTGTGGTTGCCATGGTGCGGATTCCTTTGTCATGCAAGTGTTTTAGGATGGCAATGGCAAGGGCCGCGCCCTCTGTAGGGTCTGTGCCGGCGCCAAGTTCGTCAAAGATACACAGCGCATCTTCGTCGGCGTTTTTCAGGATAGAAATTGTGTTTGTCATATGGGCAGAGAAGGTGGAGAGATTCTGCTCAATGCTCTGTTCGTCGCCAATATCGGCGTACACCTCTGTGAATATACCCAGCTCGGAACGGTCAAGCGCCGGGATATGAAGTCCCGACTGACCCATCAAAGTAAAGAGCCCGACGGTCTTTAAGGAGACTGTTTTGCCGCCGGTGTTGGGACCGGTCACGACTAGGAGGTCAAACTCTTCTCCGAGATGAATGTCGATGGGGACGACCCTTTTCTTATCTAATAACGGATGTCGCCCTTTACGGATATTGATATAACGATTGTTATTAAATAACGGCCGTGATGCATTCATGTCCACGGCGAGACCCGCTTTGGCAAAAATGAAATCCAGTGTTGTTAAAAGGCGGAAATTGCTGGATAATTCCTCGGTATGCTCACCTGCGAGGGCGCTTAGTGCTGCCAGAATACGCTCGATCTCATCCTTTTCTTTCAGGGCAAGTTCTTTTAGCTGGTTATTTAGATTTACAATAACAGCTGGTTCTATAAAAAGCGTGGACCCTGTGGAGGACTGGTCATGTATCATGCCGGGAACATTTCCTTTATGTTCAGATTTGACAGGGATACAATAACGATTGTTACGCATTGTGATCACAGCGTCCTGAAGATAGGTGCGGTAAGAGCCATTGACCATGTTTGTAAGCTGGCTGTGTATTTTTTCATTGGTGAGATGGATGCTGCGCCGGATATGCTTGAGTGCAGGGCTCGCGTCATCCGCGATTTCCTCCTCAGAAATAATACAGCGGTTAATCTCATTTTGGAGCGGAGTGAGCGGTTCCAAATGCGCAAAATAGATCTGTAGGCTGTCCGCGATCTCCTCGTCGTGGTCGGAGCGCGCAAAGGTCTTTGCCCGTGTGGCGCAGGCGAGGGAGGCTGATATTTTCATCAGCTCAGCCGCTGAGAGTGCACTGCCGATTTCCAGTGATTTGATGCTGAAACTGATATCTTTGTTGCCGCTAAAATGTATCCGCCCGCCTTTGATCAGACGGGTGAAGGCATCGGCAGTCTGTTGCTGTGCCTCCTCGATCTCGGTGATGTCCGTCATGGGGGTGAGCTTCTGGCAGCGCTCTTTGCCGGGGGCAGAACTTGCCTTTTCCACTAAGAGGCTGATGATTTTATGATATTCAAGAATCCGTAATGCTTTGTCATTCATGATATTCGTTCTCCATATTTTTGAGGTGGCTTGCAGAGCCTTGTCTGAATCGTATCAAGTATATCATATCCGGGCGTATTACGTAAAGCGGAGGTTGAAATAAATTCAGAAAAGCATTGACCAAGGTAATACTATCGGATATACTAAAGGAATTGAGGAAAGTATAGACTGGTGGAACGGAAGGCATAGCGTGGAATGAGCGACGAAAAGAACGAGGAAATGCTGCACGAGGCAGCAAGTGATTTTGAATTTTTGCAGGAAAAGATCAAAGAGCGTCCGATTAATAAAAAGAAACTGCTAAAGCGGACAATTATCACGGCTTCGATGGCGGTGCTTTTTGGGCTGCTGGCGTGCCTGTCATTTTTGTTGCTGGAGCCGGTGCTCAACAATTGGCTGTATCCTGAGGAGGAGCCGGAGATTGTGACATTTCCGCAGGAAAAAAATGAGATGCGCCCGGAGGATATGCTCACCGAGGGGACGACCACGGGACAGGAGGAGACGGAGGCGTATGATGAGACAAAGGAAAATACCAGTTCGAAGGAGCAGGAGACGTCATCTGCCCAGATGACAGAAATGGTGTCCGAAAATAGCTCAGAAAGTGCGGAGACGGCTGAAACAGAACCGAAAAGTTCAGAGCCGCCAAAGCCGGAGGAGAGCGCAGCAGGAATGGAAACAGCGCCTGTCGAGTCCGAGCCGTTGGAGCCATATCAGATGCAGTATGAGGAACTTTACAAGGTCTATCGGGAAATCGCGTCGAGCATGGTGACGGTCACAGCGGTACATGCTGATGTGGACTGGTTCAATAACACGGACCAGAGTGAGGGAACGACGGCGGGGGTGATCATTGCGAACAATAACAGGGAACTTTTGATTTTGAGCCGCAAGTCGTCACTGGATAATGCGCAGGCCATCCGTGTCAGCTTTTGCGATGGCGTGGAGGCGGATGCGGTGATTAAGCAGTATGACGAGAATACTGATTTGGCAGTTCTGGCGGTGGATTTAAAATATATTGCAAGTGATACGCTTTCCGCGGTGACGGTTGCCACGCTGGGAAGTTCTATTATATCGGGAATTACAGGAACGCCCGTGATTGCGGTAGGAAATTTGTTTGGCTATAAAGACACCGTGTGTTATGGAATGATTACGTCGAAAAACAACGTGGTTACGATGGCGGACAGCGAGTATAAATTAATGACAACTGATATCTATGCGGGCACGAATCCAAGTGGCATTCTTGTGGATATGAACCGGGAGGTCATTGGGATTATTGATAACAGCCATAATCATGAAGATACAAAGAATCTGCTTTCGGCAGTGGGGATTACAGAACTAAAGGGGCTGATCACGAAACTTTCAAACGGTGAGGACATCCCGTATCTTGGCATCTATGTGCAGGATATTTCCGAGCAGACGGGCAGAGAGCTGAATATTTTGCCGGGAGTATATATCGTGGATATTGACATGGATTCTCCTGCAATGTTAAAGGGCATCCAGAAGGGTGATATCTTGGTCCGGGCAGGAACACAGCAGATCAACAGTGCAGCAGATTATATGAATGTCCTGAGAAATGTCCATGTGGAGAACAGTATCGACATCGTTGTGCGGCGGGCGAGCGTCAATGCATACGAGGAGATGCATTTTTTGATACAGCCTGTCAGGCAGAATGAAGGGTAATATTATAATAAGGAAAGGATTCAGATAAAAATGAAGTATATTAAAGAGTATAAGGACGGCGACCGGATTTTTGACATTTATTTCTGTAAGTTCAAGAGCTCCGCAGTGACCAAGAACGGAAAGAGCTACGACAATGTTATTTTACAGGATAAAACCGGGACGCTTGACGCCAAGATCTGGGACCCGAACAATGCCGGCATTGCTGATTTTGACGCGATGGATTATATCGAGGTGTACGGCGATATCACAAGTTTTAATGGGGCTCTGCAAGCGAATGTGAAGCGGGTGCGCAGATGTGAGGAGGGCGAGTACGATGAACAGGAATACATGCCCGTCAGCAGCAAAAATCTGGATGAAATGTATGCGGAGCTGCTGGCCTTGATCGACAGCATTGAGAATACATACTTAAAGACGCTGCTGCAAAAATTCTTCGTGGAAGATCAGGCATTTGCACAGCGGTTTCGCAAGGCTTCTGCCGCAAAGACGGTGCATCACGGATTTATTGGCGGTCTGCTTGAGCATACGCTTGGTGTTGCAAAGCTGTGTGATTTTTACGGTACCCAATATCCTGTCTTGAACAGAGATTTGCTAATGACTGCGGCAATCTGTCATGATATGGGAAAAACAAGGGAAATCAGCCCGTTTCCGGCGAACGACTACACGAATGAAGGACAGTTTCTGGGGCACATTGTGATGGGTTCTGAAATGCTGGGGGCAAAGATCAGAGAAATTCCGAACTTTCCGTCTATTCTTGCAATGGAACTACAGCATTGTATTCTGGCACATCATGGGGAGTATGAGTTTGGTTCCCCCAAAAAGCCAGCCATTATCGAGGCGGTTGCACTGTGCTATGCAGACAATACCGATGCGAAGATGGAGACCTTCAAGGAACTGCTGGAATCCACAAAGGAGACAGGATGGCTTGGCTACAACAAGTTCTTTGAATCCAATCTGGCAGTGAGCAGGATGGAGTAGTGCATGAAGTATCAAAAGGATGATATAGTAACACTAGCTATTAATGATATGGGTATCGATGGGGAGGGCATCGGAAAGATTGACGGCTTTACCTTCTTTGTGAAAGATGCAGTGATTGGCGATCAGGTGGAGGCAAAGATCATGAAGGTCAAAAAGGGCTATGCGTATGCCCGCCTTATGAAGATTCTCACAGCTTCTTTGAACCGCACAGAACCGCGGTGTCCATATCATCGGCAGTGCGGCGGCTGTCAAATACAGGCTTTGAATTATCGAACTCAGCTGTTATTTAAAGAAAATAAAGTCAAAAATAACCTGAATCGCATCGGTGGTTTTCCGATGGCGCTGCTCGACCAGTGCATGGAACCGATCATTGGTATGGAAGAGCCGTATCACTATCGCAATAAAGCGCAGTTTCCAGTAGGGACAGACAAGAATGGTGAAACGATAACAGGATTCTATGCAGGGAGAACACATGCTATCATACCGAATACAGACTGTGTGTCAGGTGTGCGGGAAAATAAGGAGATTCTTGAAGGGATTCTGGACTTTATGCGGGCATATAAAATAGCACCGTATATCGAATTGAGCGGAGAGGGACTGGTGCGACACATATTGATACGAAAGGGATTCTCAACAGGGGAGATCATGGTGTGCGTCGTTCTGAACGGCGAGAAGCTTCCACACGCAGACAAGCTCGTAGAAAAGCTGTGCAGCATAAAGGGCATGACCAGCATTTCCATCAATATCAATCAGGAAAAAACGAATGTTATCATGGGCAGTACCTGTCGTACCCTGTGGGGAACAGATACGATAACGGATGTCATACATATGCGGGACATGAAGGATATTCATTCTGGTGAGGAGCACTGTGCTGCGGAAGATGGAATAACATTTGCAATTTCCCCATTATCCTTCTATCAGGTAAATCCGGTACAGACGGAAAAGCTGTATAGTCTGGCATTGGACTATGCTGGGCTGACGGGCACAGAGACCGTGTGGGATTTATATTGCGGCATCGGAACCATCAGTCTGTTCATGGCAAAAAGGGCAGGAAAGGTCTATGGCATCGAGATTGTTGAGCAGGCAATTCTCAATGCGCGGGAAAATGCAAGGCGGAACAAGATAGATAACGCATGTTTCTATGTTGGGAAGGTGGAGGAAGTCCTGCCTGCACTTTATGAAAGGGAGGGTATCCATGCCGATGTCATTTGCGTGGACCCGCCGCGCAAAGGCTGCGACGCAGCCTGTCTTGAGACGATGGTGAAGATGGCGCCCAAGCGGATTGTCTATGTGAGCTGCGACAGCGCAACGCTCGCGCGGGATTTGAAGTATTTGTGTGCGAATGGGTATGAACTGCGGCGGGCGCGGGCGGTGGATATGTTTCCGCAGACAGTGCACGTTGAAAGTATCGTGTTGCTTTCAAAACTTAAATCAAATAAGTTGAAGCATATTAATGTGGAATTAGAGATGGATGAATTTGATTTGACGGCGGCGGAGAGCAAAGCCACTTATGAAGAAATTAAGGATTATGTATTGAAACATAGCGGATTAAAGGTAAGTAATCTCTATATTGCACAGATAAAGCAGAAATATGGAATTATTGAGAGGGCAAATTATAACCTGCCAAAATCGGAAAATTTCAAACAGTCGAAATGTCCGCCAGAGAAAGAAGCGGCTATAAGGGAAGCGTTGGAGCATTTTCGGATGATTTGATGGGAAATAGGTCACATAGTGATTGGATAGTAAAAGTGCAACGGGCGTTGCACTTTCAAGATATATACAAACATCTTTTCTGATAGAAAACTGGTAAGAGAATCAGTTGTTGCAAATTTTGCAACAACTGTGGCAGATGGAAAAACTATCAAGTTGACTGTGGTTGCTTTTCATGCTACTTACGAATAAAAAGGACGAATAAAAAGTCAAGAAACAAGTGGAAAAAGAGAAAAAATTATAGTAAAATATGATATAGTATGTATATCTATTGAAAGCGGGTGAAATTATGCGTACTCCTATGGACGAGGTGACTTTTTTAGGATTTTATAAAAATACTATTTTGTGTGGTTCAAATAATTTTCAGCATTTTATTTGTAAGCAGTTAGAAGCTGAGAATAGAATTACTTTTGAAGAACAGCGTAAAATAAGTGATAAAGAAGATACATTATTTTTTGAATCTAAGAAAGATTTTAAGGGTATTATTTCAAAGACTACAACCATGAAGTCTTTTATTAGCTTTTATGAAGCGCTTGAATACAAGAAATTGTATAAGTATTCAGTGCCATTCTTTTATGAGGCTGGCGAAAAATCCATAGATGAAGTGTTGAAAGAAATGCAGATTGCAGTCTTTAAGAATGAAATATATCAGCCAGAATATGTTATTGATAGGAATTTAAATGAATCGGCTCCGATTGCATATGTAGAAGATGGTATATACTTTATTAAGTTTGTTTTACAGAAAGCGTATCAGCAGTCTGATACATTTGAACAGATTGATTACAGATATCCTATCGTGATATATATTAATCCGTCGATAAAT
>VSNR01000094.1 GCA_009774345.1 Lachnospiraceae bacterium
TTATGAATTATATCAGTTTCATATTGAATAAAACGATAACCAACTGTTTTCATTATAGTAAAAAATGTTGGAATTATCAAGCATTATTTCACAATTATTTTGCTTTTGCTGCAAGTACTTTCTCCTGTACCTGCTTTGGAACCTGCTCATATTTCTCAAAGAACATAGAGTAGTTTCCGCGTCCCTGTGTCTTGGAACGCAAATCTGTAGAATAACCAAACATTTCTGCAAGTGGCACGTAACCTCTGACAATCTTGCCGCCGCCAAGGTCATCCATACCTTCAATTCGTCCACGGCGTGAATTGATATCACCAATGACATCACCCATATACTCCTCAGGCATTGTCACTTCCACCTTCATAATTGGCTCAAGAAGTACTGGCGCTGCCTTCTGCATTGCTTCCTTGAATGCAAGGGAACCTGCAATGTGGAATGCCATCTCAGATGAGTCCACTTCATGGTAAGAACCGTCATAGACGTTCGCATAGACGCCTACTACAGGGAAGCCGCCAAGGATACCCGCATGGGTTGCCTCCTCGATACCTTCGCCGACTGCCGGGATATATTCCTTTGGAATCGCACCGCCGACAACCGTAGATTCAAACTTGAAGAGTTCTTCGCCGTTTGCATCCATCGGCGCAAACTTGACTTTGCAGTGGCCATACTGTCCACGTCCACCAGACTGCTTCGCATACTTGGAATCCACATCGACTTCCTTTGTGATCGCCTCTTTGTAGGCAACCTGCGGTGCGCCGACATTTGCCTCAACCTTGAACTCGCGCAGAAGTCTGTCTACGATAATCTCAAGATGGAGCTCACCCATACCTGCGATAATTGTCTGTCCTGTCTCTGGATTGGTGTGCGCACGGAATGTCGGGTCTTCCTCTGCAAGCTTTGCAAGTGCCTCACCCATCTTGCCCTGACCTGCCTTTGTCTTAGGCTCGATCGCGAGCTCGATAACCGGCTCAGGGAATTCCATAGACTCCAGAATTACCGGATGCTGATCATCACAGATCGTATCGCCGGTCGTTGTAAACTTAAATCCAACTGCGGCAGCGATATCACCGGAGTAAACCTTGTCTAATTCCTGTCTCTTGTTTGCGTGCATCTGCAAAATACGTCCCACACGCTCCTTCTTGTCCTTCGTCGCATTCAGCACATACGAACCTGAGTTCATTGTACCTGAATACACTCTGAAGAATGCAAGTTTTCCTACAAACGGATCTGCCATGATCTTGAATGCAAGCGCTGAGAACGGCTCATCATCAGATGAATGACGCTCAACCTCGTTGCCATCCAGATCTGTTCCTTTAATTGCCGGAATGTCTGTTGGTGCCGGCATAAAGTCAATGATTGCATCAAGCAGTTTCTGTACCCCTTTATTTCTGTAAGCAGAACCACAGCATACAGGAACTGCTGTACAATCACAGGTTCCTTTTCTCAGTGCTGCCTTGAGCTGCTCCACAGAAGGCTCCTCACCTTCAAGGTACATCATTGTCAGGTCATCGTCTAACTCGCAGATCTTCTCAATCATCTCTGAGTGATAAAGTTCTGCGTCATCCGCCATCTCTGCCGGAATCTCTGTAATGGTAATATCATCACCCTTATCATCATTGTAGATGTATGCTTTCATCTCCATCAGGTCAATGATTCCCTTAAAATCATCTTCCTTGCCGATAGGAATCTGAAGGATGATTGCATTTTTGCCTAATCTCGTCCGAATCTGTTCTACCGCACCATAGAAATTAGCACCTAAGATATCCATCTTGTTGATAAATGCCATTCTGGGTACATTGTAGGTATCAGCCTGACGCCATACATTCTCTGACTGTGGCTCCACGCCACCCTTTGCACAGAAAACACCCACAGCACCATCCAGTACACGAAGGGAACGTTCTACTTCTACAGTGAAATCCACGTGGCCCGGCGTATCAATGATATTGATACGATGCTCTAAGGCCCCCTCCTGTTTCTGATGTGTCCAGTGGCATGTCGTAGCGGCTGATGTGATTGTGATACCTCTCTCCTGCTCCTGCTCCATCCAGTCCATTGTCGCAGTACCCTCATGGGTATCACCGATCTTATAATTAACACCGGTATAGTATAAGATACGCTCTGTAAGGGTCGTCTTACCAGCATCAATATGCGCCATAATACCGATGTTTCTGGTTCTCTCTAAAGGATATTCTCTTCCAGCCAAAGTTCTTCCTCCTTAAAAACTAAGAAACGAAACAATTAGAATCTGTAATGTGCGAAAGCCTTGGTTTTCGCATCCATCACGTTCATTCTATTTAGAATCTGTAATGTGCGAAAGCCTTGTTTGCCTCTGCCATCTTGTGCATATCTTCTTTTCTCTTTACTGCTGCACCTGTGTTGTTTGAAGCATCCAGAATTTCATTTGCAAGTCTCTCTTCCATGGTTTTCTCGCCTCTCTTGCGTGCGAAAAATACCAGCCAGCGAAGTCCCAGTGTCTGACGGCGCTCAGGCTTTACCTCAAGCGGCACCTGATACGTAGCTCCACCGATACGTCTCGCTTTACACTCAAGCATCGGCATGATGTTGTTCATCGCAGTCTCAAAGACATCCAATGCCGGCTTCTGAGCTTTATCTTCTACTCTGGTAAATGCTCCATATACGATCTTCTGGGCTACACCCTTCTTGCCATCTAACATCACGTTGTTGATCAGCTTTGTAACCACTTTATTTCCGTAAATAGGATCTGCTAATACGTCTCTTTTTTGAATATGTCCTTTACGTGGCACGATTCTTCCCTCCTTAATTACTGATAGCGCACAGCAGGCTGTCCGCTATTTGATTAAATCAACGGTACTCACATTTATAAAACTTTGTGTTCGTGCGGTTTTCTATTCTACCTTACTGATATAATGATAAAAAGGTACGAAATAAGAATTCCAACACTAATTAGTTTTTTGAGTACAAGGTAAATGAATCTATTTACCTGCTTTTGGTCTCTTAGCTCCATACTTGGAACGAGCCTGCTTTCTGTTAGCAACTCCCGCAGTATCGAGTGTACCTCTGATAATATGGTATCTGGTACCCGGTAAGTCCTTAACACGGCCGCCCCTGATCAGAACAACGCTATGCTCCTGTAAGTTATGTCCCTCTCCCGGGATATAGCTTGTCACTTCCATACCATTTGAAAGACGAACTCTGGCAATCTTTCTAAGTGCTGAGTTTGGCTTCTTTGGTGTTGCAGTCTTCACTGCTGTACACACGCCTCTCTTCTGAGGAGCAGATGTGTCTGTCGCTTTCTTCTTTAAAGAGTTGTATCCTCTCTGAAGTGCAGGCGCAGTAGACTTCTTCACTGTTTCTTGGCGTCCTTTTCTTACTAATTGGTTAAATGTTGGCATTCTTTTTCACCTCCTATTTTATTCAAAACTAAATGCCAAAACAATTAGGCACGTTGTATGATGAATTTTCACACATACTAGATTAGTATACTTACCAAATTTGGGAATGTCAATCACTTTTTTTCAATTTTTTAAAAATATTTCGCATTTTTTCTTTGCACGCCTGTATGCACAAAAAAGATGGGACCTTTGAAAGCCCCATCTTTATAGATTATTCCATCGCACCGACGGGTTCCCCTACAGGAAGCACCGGTTCTTCTATCAGTTCCTCTTCCTCGTCATAGCCAAAATCAATCTCGTCCTCAAAGTCAAGTGCAGCATCCAGCTCCACATCGGTGTTGAGCTTCACATTTCTGTAGCGTCTCAAACCAGTACCCGCTGGAATCAGCTTACCGATGATTACGTTCTCTTTCAGACCAATCAGCGGATCAACCTTTCCTTTGATCGCCGCCTCCGTGAGCACCTTGGTGGTCTCTTGGAAGGACGCCGCAGACAGGAAGGAGCTAGTGGCAAGCGCAGCCTTTGTGATACCCAGAATGACATCTTTGTACTCTGCCGGCTGTTTGCCTTCTGCAATCAACTGCTCATTGATATCCTCAAGCTCAATGCCATCGACCAGCGTACCCGGCAGAAACTCCGTGTCACCGCTTGTCTCTATGCGCTTCTTCTTGAGCATCTGGCGCACGATAACTTCGATATGCTTATCTGCGATATCCACACCCTGCAAACGGTAAACTCTTTGAACCTCTCTCAGGAGATAATTCTGAACCGCGTCAATCTTCTTGATTTCCAGCAGGTCATGCGGGTTGATACTTCCCTCTGTCAGCTCGTCTCCTGCCTCAAGTTCAGCACCGTCCGCAATCTTGATGCGGGAACCATATGGAATCAAATACGTTTTCTCATTCACACCGTCAGAGACGATAATCTCACGCTTCTTTTTGGTATCCTTGATGGTCGCAGTACCGCCAAATTCTGCGATAATTGCAAGTCCTTTTGGCTTTCTCGCCTCGAAAAGCTCCTCGACACGCGGAAGACCCTGTGTGATATCATCACCGGCAACACCGCCGCTGTGGAACGTTCTCATCGTAAGCTGTGTACCCGGCTCACCGATCGACTGCGCAGCGATAATGCCGACAGCCTCACCGATCTGAACTGCCTCGCCTGTCGCCATATTTGCACCGTAACATTTTGCACAGATACCAATGTGCGACTTACAGCAGAGAATATTGCGGATTTTCACCTTTTCGATCGGTTCACCCTTCTCATTGACACCCTTGCTCATAATTCTGGCTGCCCGGCTCGGCGTAATCATATGATTCTTCTTCACCAGAATATTGCCATCCCGGTCCTTGATGTCCTCACAGGAATATCTGCCTGTGATTCTGTCCTTCAATCCCTCGATCGTCTCCTTGCCATCCATGAATGCAGCCACTTCCATACCGGGTATGACATCCTTGCCTTCGCAGCAGTCCACTTCACGGATAATCAGCTCCTGACATACATCGACCATTCGGCGTGTCAGATATCCAGAGTCCGCTGTACGAAGTGCTGTGTCGGACATTCCTTTTCGGGCGCCGTGCGCAGACATGAAGTACTCCAAAACGTCAAGTCCCTCTCTGAAATTAGACTTGATCGGCAGCTCGATGGTACGCCCTGTCGTATCCGCCATCAGTCCACGCATACCTGCCAGCTGCTTAATCTGCTGGTTGGAACCACGCGCGCCGGAATCTGCCATCATAAAGATGTTGTTATACTTGTCAAGACCGCCGATCAACTTGTCTGTCAGCGCGTCATCCGTCTCTTTCCAAGTCTCTACGACTGCCTTGTAGCGCTCCTCGTCCGTCATCAGTCCGCGCCTGAAATTCATGGTGATACGGTCAACGGTCTTCTGCGCTTCCTCAAGCATCTTAGGCTTCTCCGCAGGCACTGTCATATCGGAGATAGACACTGTCATGGCAGCCCGTGTAGAATATTTGTATCCCATCGCTTTGATACTGTCGAGCACCTCCGCGGTCTTTGTCGCACCATGAATATTGATAACCTTCTCCAAAATCTGCTTTAAGCCCTTCTTGCCCACATGGAAATCCACCTCTGGAAGCAGTTTGTTCTCCTCCTTGCTCCGGTCAACAAACTCCAGATCCTGCGGCAGAATTTCGTTAAAGATAAAACGTCCCAGCGTGGACTCTACCGTCCCTGTGAGCACCTCACCGTCCGGCATTGTCTTGGAGACACGCACCTTGATTCTTGAATGCAGCGTACATGCCTTGTTCTCATAAGCCAGTATCGCCTCGTTAATATTCTTGAAATACTTGCCCTCACCGAGTGCCCCCGGTCTCTCCTGTGTCAGATAATAAATACCAAGCACCATATCCTGCGACGGGACCGCAACCGGACCGCCGTCAGAAGGCTTTAACAGATTGTTCGGCGAGAGAAGCAGGAAACGGCACTCTGCCTGTGCCTCCACAGACAGCGGAAGATGCACTGCCATCTGGTCTCCGTCGAAATCCGCATTGAACGCAGTACATACCAGCGGATGCAGCTTGATTGCCTTACCTTCTACCAAGATAGGTTCAAACGCCTGAATCCCGAGCCTGTGCAGTGTCGGTGCGCGGTTGAGCATCACAGGATGCTCCTTGATAACCTCCTCAAGCACATCCCACACGGACTGGTCCAGCTTCTCCACCAGCTTCTTTGCATGTTTGATATTCTGTGAGATCTGTCTTGAGACAAGCTCCTTCATCACAAAAGGCTTGAAAAGCTCAATCGCCATCTC
Source organism: Lachnospiraceae bacterium (assembly GCA_009774345.1). Lineage (GTDB taxonomy): Bacteria > Bacillota > Clostridia > Lachnospirales > Lachnospiraceae > COE1. The sequence goes on from VSNR01000094.1 coordinate 6,145, forward strand.
CTTTGGCAGACCGCACTGGTAAATCTTTAGCTCCGGTCCCACGACGATAACCGAACGGCCGGAATAATCCACACGTTTTCCAAGGAGATTCTGGCGGAAACGCCCGCCCTTGCCTTTTAACATGTCAGACAATGACTTGAGCGCCCTGTTTCCGGGTCCGGTCACAGGACGGCCGCGTCTGCCGTTATCAATCAGCGCATCCACTGCTTCCTGAAGCATTCTCTTCTCATTGCGCACAATGATATCTGGTGCCCCCAGTTCAAGCAGTCTCTTCAGACGGTTATTTCTATTGATAATCCTGCGATACAAGTCATTCAAATCCGATGTCGCAAACCGCCCGCCGTCCAGCTGAACCATAGGTCTTAAATCTGGCGGAAGCACCGGAATGGCATCCATAATCATCCACTCCGGGCGGTTTCCCGATGCACGGAACGACTCTACTACTTCCAGTCTCTTGACAATCTTGGCACGCTTCTGTCCCTTGGTATTTTCATTCCTCAGCTCTGCGGAAAGCTCCTCACAATCCTTCTCCAAGTCAATTGCCTCGAGCAGCTCCTTGATTGCCTCTGCGCCCATTCCCACGCGGAACGCACTCTTTCCCCATTTTTCCACATTGTCCTGATACTCTTTCTCGGACAATACCTGTTTGTAATCCAGTGTCGTCTCTCTCGGGTCCAGCACGATATAAGATGCAAAGTACAATACCTTCTCAAGCACGCGCGGCGTCAAATCCAAAATGAGTCCCATACGGCTTGGAATCCCCTTAAAGTACCAGATATGCGAAACCGGCGCTGCAAGCTCAATGTGTCCCATACGCTCTCTGCGCACACTCGACTTTGTGACCTCCACGCCGCAGCGGTCACAAATCACACCTTTATAACGGATTTTCTTGTATTTGCCGCAATGGCACTCCCAGTCCTTGCTGGGCCCGAAAATCTTTTCGCAGTACAGACCATCTCGCTCAGGTTTCAGTGTCCTGTAGTTGATGGTTTCCGGTTTTGTTACCTCGCCTTTTGACCACTCTCTGATTTTCTCAGGAGAAGCCAGACCAATTTTGATCGCATCAAAAGAGATTGACTGGCTCTGTTCATTTTTATTCTCAGACATTTTGGCACTCCTTCCAGATTTTAGAAATCATCATCAAAGCTATCATCATCGCCGTCATCATAATCATCATCAGAAAAATCATCTTCATCATAATCATCCTCGGCATCCACCAAATCTCCGCTCTCAGCATCAAATTCCTTCTGCTGGTAGCCCTCGAGACCTTCCCTGTTATCGTATTTGTTGTCACCCTCCATCTCCACGCGGAAATCTGTCTCTGTGTAATCAACAGATTCCTTGAGTTCCACTTCATTTTGATTTTCGTCATATACTTTCACATCCAGACCAAGTGACTGAAGCTCCTTGAGCAATACCTTAAAGGACTCTGGAATACCCGGTTCAGGAATGTTTTCGCCTTTGATGATCGCCTCATACGTCTTTACTCGCCCAACCACATCATCGGATTTGACTGTCAGAATCTCCTGCAATGTGTGTGATGCACCGTATGCCTCGAGCGCCCACACCTCCATCTCTCCGAAACGCTGTCCGCCAAACTGGGCTTTACCGCCAAGGGGCTGCTGTGTTACCATACCATACGGTCCTGTCGAGCGCGCATGGATCTTATCATCTACCAAATGATGCAGCTTGAGGTAATGCATGTGTCCGATTGTGACAGGGCTGTCAAAATATTCGCCTGTTCTGCCGTCACGAAGCCTTACCTTGCCATCTCTTGAAATGGGCACCCCTTTCCAGAGTTTTCTGTGCTCCCTGTTCTCATACAGATAATCCATCACTTCCGGCAGAAGCTCCGCTTTATGCCTTGCCTCAAACTCCTCCCACTCAAGATTTACATAGTCATTCGCCAAGTCCAGCGTGTCCATGATATCTGACTCATTCGCACCGTCAAATACCGGCGTGGACACATTAAATCCAAGCGCTTTTGCCGCCAGTGACAGATGAATCTCAAGCACCTGTCCAATATTCATACGGGAAGGCACGCCCAGCGGATTTAACACGATATCCAGCGGCCGTCCATTGGGAAGATACGGCATATCCTCAACTGGCAGCACACGCGAAACCACACCCTTGTTTCCATGACGTCCAGCCATCTTGTCACCGACAGAAATCTTTCTCTTCTGTGCGATATAGATGCGCACCGTCTGATTGACGCCGGGCGCAAGCTCCGTGTCTCCATTCGCCCTTGAGAATACCTTCGCATCCACAACAACACCATATTCGCCGTGTGGTACTTTCAATGAAGTATCGCGCACCTCTCTTGCCTTCTCACCAAAAATCGCCCTCAGCAGACGCTCCTCGGCTGTCAGCTCGGTCTCGCCTTTGGGTGTAACCTTTCCGACAAGAATATCGCCTGCACGCACCTCCGCACCAATTCGGATGATACCTCTGTCGTCCAGATCTTTAAGCGCGTCATCGCCGACACCCGGCACATCTCTGGTAATTTCCTCCGGTCCGAGCTTGGTATCGCGCGCATCGGTCTCATACTCTTCTATATGAATAGAGGTATAAACATCCTCCATGACGAGCCGTTCACTCAAAAGCACCGCATCCTCATAGTTATACCCTTCCCATGTCATGAAGCCAATGAGCGGGTTCTTGCCAAGTCCAAGCTCCCCGCCGCTGGTGGACGCACCGTCAGCAATCACCTGTCCTGCCTCCACATGGTCTCCCTTAAACACAATCGGTTTCTGATTGTAGCAGTTGGATTGGTTGCTGCGCTCAAACTTGTGCAGCTTAAACTCTGCCTTCTCGCCGTCATCATACGTAATGCGGATCATTTTTGATGACACATAGGTGATCGTGCCTGCCTTCTTTGCCACCACACACACACCGGAGTCCACTGCCGCTTTTACCTCGATACCTGTACCGACAACCGGCGCCTCTGTAAATAGCAGCGGCACTGCCTGACGCTGCATGTTCGACCCCATCAGCGCGCGGTTCGCATCATCATTCTGCAAAAAGGGAATCAGCGCAGTAGCAACGGAAAATACCATCTTGGGCGACACATCCATATAGTCAAACATCGCCTTGGGATACTCCTGTGTCTCGTCGAGATAACGGCCTGAAACCGAATTACGCACAAAATAACCATTCTCGTCAAGCTGCTCGTTCGCCTGTGCTACATGATAATTATCCTCCTCGTCAGCCGTCATGTAGACCACTTCGTTTGTGACGCGCGGATTCTTGGGGTCTGTCTTGTCAATCTTACGGTATGGCGCCTCGATAAACCCGTATTCGTTGATTCTCGCATAGGATGCAAGTGAGTTAATCAGACCGATATTGGGTCCCTCAGGCGTCTCGATCGGACACATCCTGCCATAGTGGGAATAGTGTACATCTCGAACCTCAAATCCTGCGCGGTCTCTGGAAAGACCACCCGGTCCCAGCGCAGAGAGACGTCTCTTGTGTGTCAGCTCACCGAGCGGATTGTTCTGGTCCATAAACTGTGACAACTGTGAAGAGCCAAAGAACTCTTTGATGGCAGCCTGTACAGGTTTGATATTGATCAATGCCTGCGGTGACACATCATCCGAGTCGTGCGTGGTCATTCGCTCACGCACCACGCGCTCCATCCTTGAGAGACCGATACGATACTGGTTTTGCAGAAGCTCACCGACCGCCCTGATACGTCTGTTGCCCAGATGGTCGATGTCATCGCTGTTTCCAAGCCCGTACTCAAGGTGCATATTGTAATTGATCGAAGCCAGTATATCTTCCTTTGTAATATGTTTGGGTATCAGCTCATGTACATTTCTGGTGATCGCGTCTGCCAGCTCCTCCGGGTTCTCTGCATACTCCTCAAGAATCTGGCGGAGTACTGGAAAATACACCTGCTCTGTGATGCCAAGGCTCCTTGGCTCACAGTCCACAAAATTCGTGATATCCACCATCATATTCGAGAGTACCTTGACAAGCCGTTCCTCTGTCTGAATCCAGACAAAAGGAACAGCTGCATTCTGGATACTGTCTGCCATCTGGGCTGTAACTTTCTCACCCTTCTGACCCAGAATCTCCCCGCTGAACGGATCAACGACATCCTCTGCGAGAATCTGGTTTCGGATTCTGTTTTTGAGCGCGAGTTTTTTATTGAACTTATATCTGCCGACCTTGGCAAGATCATATCTTCTCGGGTCAAAAAACATCGCTGTCACGAGATTCTCCGCACTGTCCAAGCTAAACGGCTCCCCGGGACGAATCTTGCTGTAGAGCTCTTTTAAGCCCTCCTGATAATTGTCGGCTGTATCTTTGGTAAAGCTTGCAAGAATCTTTGGCTCATCGCCAAACAATTCAAGGATCTCATCGTTGGTGCCCACCCCCAATGCACGAACCAGCACTGTGATTGGCACCTTTCTTGTTCTATCAACACGAACGTAGAAAACATCATTGGAATCCGTCTCGTACTCAAGCCATGCACCACGATTGGGAATCACTGTACAGGAGAACAACCTCTTACCAATCTTGTCATGTGCAATGCCATAGTAAATACCCGGTGAACGTACTAACTGGCTGACAATGACACGCTCTGCGCCATTGATCACGAAAGTACCTGTCTCTGTCATCAGCGGGAAATTACCCATAAAAATCTCATGCTCGGTGATTTCTTCTTTTTCTTTATTATGAAGACGAACTTTGATCTTTACAGGAGCCTCATACGTTAAGTCTCTCTCCTTGCATTCTTCGATTGTGTGCTTGATTTCGTCCTCTGCCAAAACGTAGTCTACAAATTCCAGACTTAGACGTCCGCTGTAGTCCGTGATTGGAGAGATATCCGCCAATGCTTCCCGAAATCCTTCCTCGAGAAACCATCTGTAGGAATCCTTTTGGACTTCAATCAGATTCGGCATTTCCAGAACCTCTTCTTGTCTCTGATAACTCATACGCATTGTCTTACCTGAGACTACTGGACGTATTCTGTTCTTTTCCATGACATTTCACCCCGTTCTTATTTAATACATCTATCCATATAATCATTGTAACAACTGACTATATTTATGGTTACAATTTTCCACAATAGTGCACCCTACATACTACCACAAGTCCAATTTGAAGTCAATGAAAAAATTCAAAAAATTGGCACTAAAATGATGAATGAAAAACCAAAAGGCCGGGATTGTCTCCCGACCTGTCGTAACCAGCCAAAATTACTTTAATGTAACCTTTGCGCCTTCTGCTTCAAGTTTTGTCTTAATCTCCTCAGCCTCAGCCTTTGATGCTGCCTCTTTCAGTACCTTAGGAGCGTTGTCAACCAGATCCTTTGCTTCCTTCAAGCCAAGACCAGTTGCCTCACGTACAACCTTGATAACTTTAACCTTGTTCGGACCTACTTCTGTAAGCTCTACATCGAACTCATCCTTCTCCTCCTGCTGTGCGCCTGCGCCGTCGCCTGCTGTCATAACGACTGCACCTGCTGCTGCGGATACGCCGAACTCTTCCTCACAAGCCTTTACCAAATCATTTAACTCTAATACTGTAAGCTCTTTGATCGCTTCAATAAATTCTGCTGTTGTTAACTTTGCCATGATTATTTCCCTCCATAAATTCTTTTCTTTTTCTTAAAAATTACTCAGCCGCCGGCGCCTCTGCCGCCTCAACTGCGGGTTCTGCTGCTGCTTCCTCCGTCTTAGGAGCAGGCTCGCAAGCGTCTGGACCGCCCTTCTCTGCAATCTGGTTCAGCACGCGGGCGAAATTTGTAATCGGAGACTTGATACTTCCAAGGAACTTGGAAAGAAGCTCTTCTCTTGAAGGAATGCTTGCAATCTGTGCCATTCCCTTTTCGTCGTACAAAATACCCTCTACCACGCCTGCCTTCAGCTCGATTGCCGGACAGGTTTTGCCAAATTTGCTCAGGATTCTGGCCGGTGCTGTCGCATCATCCTTGCAGACTGCAATCGCGTTGGTTCCTTTCAGGCTGTCTGTCAGACCTTCAAACTCCGTACCCTTAAAAGCACGTGTCATCAGTGTATTCTTGTACACTTTATACGTTACGCCAGCCTCACGAAGCTGTTTGCGGAGCTGTGTATCCTGCGCAACGGTGATTCCGCTGTATTTTACGATCACAACAGTGGCAGCATCCTTAATTGTAGCTGAAATCTCATCAACAATAGGCTGTTTTAATTCAATCTTTGCCATTTTCTTACCTCCTTATAGATTTGATGAACGCGTTTATCCGCGCTCTGCCGACAGGAGTCTACGATATCATCGAGTGTGTATAATAAAAACCCCTCAAAATATGCCCAAGCACACTTCGAGAGGTAAAAGTCATATCATAAATACTCTTCTCCTCGGTAGGCGGTATCCTTACGCAAAACCAGTATCACCTGATTTCGCACCTACTGTCTTCGGCACGGTTTCACAACCTTTATTACCATAGCACAGTCCGCGTTTGCTGTCAATCATTTTTCTTCATTCTTATCAAAAATTCTTTCTAAAAATATTATTGTCCGAAAGTCACATAGCCCTCATTGTCAATCTGTACATTGGGTGACAGTCCGCGCATATAGTTCAGCACACTGTCCTTCTCTGCGCCCTCAAGATGTCTGGTGCGGCAGTCCTCCTGTATACATGGGACAAAGCGAAAATATTCCATTCCATCCTTGTTGATGCTAACCTCAACAAGGCAGGTATTTTGTGTCTTGGAGTTAAACCAGTAATTGCCCAAGCTGTACATGACAGGAACCCCTGATACGACATCCAGCTTTTGCAGGCAGTGCGGATGGTCTCCTATAATGAGGTCCACCCCGGCCTCTGCATAGATTGGCGCCTGTTTATCCTGTAGCCAGTCCGTGTTCTCCTGACTCTCTGTTCCCCAGTGGATATACAGAATCACAAAATCACTCGACGCCTTTGCCTCCGCGATCACTTCAAGCAGTGCAGCCGGGTCCATACACCGGAGTACACCGGGACTGGATGCAGTCGCCTCCTTGGTGTCCGGCACTGCGTTGCGCTCAATCTGCGTCGCGCTCACCACCGCTATTTTCATGCCATTGGCAATAAAATACACCGGCTTTTTCGCCTCATTGAGATCTCTGCCCGCACCCACATACGGTATCCCGGCAGTCTCAAGCGTCGTGAATGTGTCAAGCAGCGCATCCTTGCCAAAATCATAAGCGTGGTTATTGGCAAGTGACACAATATCTACGCCCAGCTGCGCATACATTTCTATATTGTCAGGATTTGCCCTGAATGTAAAAGTCTTTCCCTCTGTCGGTGTTCCCCTTCTTGAAAATGGAAATTCATTGTTGAGCATAAACACATCCGCACTGCGCATCCGTTCCAGTAAATCCGCGGAAAAAGTATCATTGATATCGCTTCCCCTGCTGCGATAGCGAAACATCATCGCATAAGCGTCATCCAGCAGAATATCACCTGCAAAGGCAAATGTAACGCGCTCTTTGTCTGCACAATTTAGAAGATAGACCTTTTCCCCTTTTTCGGCTGCCTCATGATACAGGCGTTCATTCTCTGCAAGAACTGTGTCTGTTTCTGCCTCAGTGGTCTGTTCCTGTAGCTCTGATGCGGCGTCCTCATCTGATGCAGTATTGTCTGTATCAGCCAGCTCCTCCGTCTGACCCAGCTTATCAAAATTCATGACAAGCGGTGATTTTGTTGTCTTTGGTGTCCTCGCCTCAGAGTACGCCAGCATCGCCGCACTGCCTGCAAAAAGTACGATCATGAGCGATACCATAAACACGCGCAATTGACTTCTCCTGCGTTTCCTTCTTCCTGTTTTATTACCAGCCAAGCACTCACCTCACTATACGCCTTCAAACTGCGAAAAGACCCCGTTTTTCTTCAAAACGAGGTCTCGAAAACTTCTATCTTTGATTAGAACTTCGCAACACTAACCTTCACACCGGGTCCCATTGTCGATGTAAGTGTGATACTCTTTAAGTACTGTCCTTTCAGAGTAGACGGCTTTGCCTTCACAATTGCATCTAACAGAGAGTTCAGATTCTGTGTCAACTGCTCCTCGGAGAAGGAAACCTTTCCAATCGGGCAGTGAATAATGTTTGTCTTATCAAGTCTGTACTCAATCTTACCAGCTTTGATATCATTGATTGCCTTTGTGACATCCATTGTTACTGTGCCAGCCTTCGGGTTTGGCATCAAGCCCTTTGGTCCAAGAACCTTACCCAGACGGCCAACGACACCCATCATGTCCGGTGTAGCAACCACAACGTCAAAATCTAACCATCCATCATTCTGAATCTTAGGAATCAGCTCATCGCCGCCAACATAGTCAGCGCCTGCTGCCTCCGCCTCTGAAACCTTGTCACCCTTAGCAAAAACTAAAACCTTTACAGTCTTACCAGTTCCATTCGGGAGCACAACTGCACCACGAATCTGCTGGTCCGCGTGACGTCCATCACAGCCTGTCCTGATATGCACCTCTACAGTCTCATCAAACTTTGCAGTAGCAGCCTTCTTTGTCAATGCTACAGCATCCTCTATCTCATAAAATGTTGCGCGATCAATCATCTTCGCGGATTCATTATATTTCTTACCATGTTTCATTCTACTTTACCTCCGCTTAATCTTCTACTGTGATACCCATAGATCTTGCTGTACCTGCAATCATGCTCATAGCAGCCTCAAGGCTTGCCGCATTCAAATCCGGCATCTTTAACTCAGCGATCTCCTGAATCTTTGCCTTGGAAATCTTTGCAACTTTTGTCTTGTTCGGCGCTGCTGAAGCAGTTTTGAGGTTGCATGCCTTCTTTAATAAAACTGCTGCTGGCGGAGTCTTTGTGATGAAGCTGAAGCTTCTGTCTGCATAAACTGTGATAACAACAGGAATAATCATACCTTCCTGATCTGCCGTTCTCGCGTTAAACTGCTTTGTGAACTCTACAATGTTCACACCATGCTGTCCAAGAGCAGGTCCAACCGGTGGAGCCGGTGTTGCTTTTGCGGCAGGAATCTGTAATTTAATATATCCTTCTACTTTCTTTGCCATGTCAGGCACCTCCTAATTTATTCTCGGTTTTATCCCATCATAATATCAGATAAACCGTTTTGTGGTCGTCTGGGCGGATAACCCTCCCACGTAGACGCAAGTCCGATGATTATTTTATACCAACGATACCACCTTGTCAACCTATTTAATCCCACATCTTTTTCACATCTGTGAAATTAATCTCGACAGGTGTCTCACGCCCAAACATCTCTACGTTGATCGTGACCGTCTGTCTCGCTGCATCAATTTTCTGAACCGTTCCCACGGTGTCTTTCCACACGCCCGCAGTGACACTGATCACATCTCCCTCTGCAAACTCAACAGCGGTGTCAACGCCAAAGTCGAGTGCTTTGAGCTCTGCTTCCGTGAGCGGCACAGGCTTGCTTCCCGGCCCTACAAAACCGGTAACGCCCCTCGTGTTTCGAACCACATACCACGCGTCGTTGTTGTCCGCATCCATGTGGAGCAGCACATATCCCGGGAACATTTTCTTCTGCGTCGTCTTTTCCACGCCGTTTTTGAGCTCCATAACATCCTGTAACGGAACCCTCACTTCGAGGATCTCATTCTCAAGATGTCTGTTTTCTATTGCCTTTTCGATATTTGCCTTTACTTTATTCTCATACCCTGAATAGGTATGGACAACATACCAGCCCATGCCAAGCCCGCTCTTATTGTCGCTGAGCGCCACTCTGCTGTGCGGCTCCTCCTCAACTGGCGGCTCAAACACAAAAGTCTCTTTGGCAGGCGCCGCTTCATCAAAAGCAACTGTCTCTGATATCAGTTCCTCAGAATCCACTTCTTCAGAATCAAGCTCTCTTAAATCCGACTCAAAATCCTGCGCATCCAAGTTTTGAACCAGACTGCCGGCAGTGAAGTTTTCAGTTTCACGCTCGGGCTCTTCGGCTTCCACCATTTCCGGTTCCACCGCTTCGGATTCTAAAGTTTTTGACGCCAGCGATTCCGGCTTTTGCTCCTGAATCTGCTCAGAATCCGCCGCTTCCTCTGCATTGTCTTGCGGCTTTTCGGGCATCTTTGGCGACACGGGAAGCCACTCATGCATATTGGGCGTAATAAGCTTCTTGGCTACCGCTCTGGGTGCTTTCTTTTCTTCCATAATGGTTATCCCCTTCTATGCTCCAATACTTGTTAAGAAGTTGACGCCGAACTGGATAAGGGTATCCAAAAAGGTAATGATAAGTCCTACAACAACCGAAACACAAAGAACTGCTACAGACTGCTTAACAGTTTCTTTCTGGTCAGGCCAGGCGATCTTCTTAAATTCTGTTTTAACACTTTTCCAGAAGTTATCTTTTTTCGCTTCTGTCTTAGCTGAATCTGCCATCATGTGCCTCCTATTCTGTTCGATTGTTTATTTTGTTTCCTTGTGCAGTGTATGAGTCTTGCAGAATCTACAATACTTCTTGATCTCCATTCTGTCAGGATGGGTTTTCTTCTCCTTTGTAGTATTGTAGTTACGCTGCTTGCACTCCGTACATGCCAATGTAATTTTTGTACGCATAATTCCACCTCCGCTAACGTTCTAACTAATTCCTTTGCTCTAATCATGCAGGATAGTCCAGTATTCTCTCACCCATGCAGCCACACAGACTCCATGGCAACCGAGCAGGGGCAAACCGTTCCCCTGCACGCGCGCCGGGTCCCCGCCAGCTTCTGCTGAATCATTTCATCTGGGTGCCCGTGTGCATAAAAAAAAGACCGAATGTACATCTTGCCTATCAAATATACCACAAGCAAAGTCCGCCGTCAAGCATAAATTAAGCCTCCTTTACGGTATAGCTGCATATAATATAATGAAACACTTCATTCAACAATATAATTGATACATCGCAGCAAGTTGTTGTTATTTTTGCAACAATTCAGTCAATTCATGCTATTTTCAGCACATTAAAGCAGTTTACGTAAAATTTTTTCAACTTTATGGGCTGAAAGGCTTGCATTTTCACGCAATTCATGATAACTTTAAGAT
>VSNR01000095.1 GCA_009774345.1 Lachnospiraceae bacterium
ACTAATATTAGTAAAGAGATACTCCTTCAATCCTCTTTACAACCCTTATATATTAATTATTTATACTCCCCTTAACGAAAAACGACCATATAACGGTCGTTTTTCTTGTTGTTTTTTATTGAATTCATTTACCCTGCCACCAGCTGCGGACAGCGCGAATCACAAAACCTGCCAGCATAAAGAGAATGATATAAGGCGCTAAAAATACAAAGACACGGAACACCACCGACAGCACCAATAAAACCACCAGTATCAAAAGACAGGTAACCAGCCATCCCGGAAGTCTCCTGCGCCTGCTGTCCCCTGCTGTCTCATAGGGTTCCTCTGTGTCCCACTGCTCCTTGCTCTGCGATGCAAACTTGCTGCTCTCCTCAATCGTTTTCGCCAAAAGTCTTGGGTCGCCGAGTGCGCGCAGTACATCGGACTCGCTCCTGCCTGCTGCGGTCTGGCTGTCGATATACGACCTATAATATTTTATATTATCCTGTATCAAATTCTCTGGGACTTTTCCATCCAGTGCGTCATGAAACTGTCTTAAAAATTCCTCACCGTTCATAAATACCCCCAACCATCTGCCTATGCCTGATCCATTCCCTTGCCCATTGTCAATTTTTTCACATATGCCGCAGGTTCTTTTTTCATTTCTATCATATCCCTGAATGCGTGGAGCACCATTCTGTCCTTGTTACAGGCTGCAGTGTTCTTGCCCGAATCCCTGATAAGGTTATACCTGTTCATCTGCCATATGTACAAGTCCGTCAGCCCATATCCCTCACAGTGCACCTTGTCCATGAGTGCATGATGCTCGAGATAAAATACAAGCTCTTCTGTCAGCTCCGAATCAAACACGAGCTCTTCCCACAATGCTTCGCACCACTGCCTTGTCTCGCCTGCTGTCTCCCCCAGTGCCAAAAGCCGCTCATACGCCTTGATGCGTCTGGCATCATACAATATTCCCGCCATATTCCTGCCCCGCTTTTTATACCAAATTTTATTCTGTAATGACCACTAGTATAATTTCATCATATCATACGAAATGGATAAGGTAAATGAACGAATTATAAAATTTCTAATAAATTCAACAGGCGGCGACTGGTGCTACAGAACCGCCCAAAACCAGCTCTCCGCCCATCATGCACTGTACAATCGGCGTCGCCCGCGGATTTTCGATCAGACTTATCAGCTTTTGTGCCGCCATGCACCCGATTCCACTGGTATCCTGCCTGTAGGTGGTGAGCTGGGGTTCGAGCTGGGACGCCATCAAGATACCGTCATACCCTGCAATCGAGATATCCTCTGGCACGCGCAGCCCTCTGTCTTTGATCGCATTCATACCGCCAATCGCAGAAAAATCATCGGCGTACACGATACAAGTCGGCGCGGGACTGAGCGCCAGCAGTTTATGGGTCAGCATTCCTGCGGTATAAGAATCCCGGTATCTTCCTTTTTGCAGTAATTCCTCCCGGATGGCTATGTGATTGTTTTCAAAAAAACGATAATACGCTGAGAGTCTGTTTGCCGTCACCATAGAGTCCTCCCCATAAATATAGGCAACCTCTCTGTGCCCCTGCGCATATATATAAGAGAGCAGTTTCTCCATGCCCTCTACGTTGTCTGACATCACAGCAATCCTTCCATTATACAGATAATCTACTGTGACAACAGGAAGCTTGCTGTCAAGCAGCTGCGTCACCTCGGGGTCGCTGTAGTCTGCGACTGCGATCATCACGCCGTCCATCCCTCTATAGATCGTGTGCTCTAGATAGGACATCCTGTCTTTTCGAATCTTTGAGTTTGACAGAAATGTGATATCATAGCCTGCATGTTCCGCCGTCGATCTGAAATGTTCGAGAATCTGAGAAAAATAATCATGTGTCAGGCCGCTTCCCGACGCCTCCTTGTATAGCACGCCAAGATTATAAGAACGGTTCGTCTTTAATGCTCTTGCGGATGCGTTGGGATGATACCCCAGTTCCTTTGCCGCATTTCTCACCCGCCGTTTGGTCTCTTCGCCTATGTCATCCTGATTATTCAACGCTTTGCTGACTGTAGCGACTGACACGCCGCAGGCGGCAGCAATATCTTTCATGGAAACCATATTGTTTGCCCCTCCTTTTTGCATAACGCAATCGTTTTCGTACAATAATCATATACGATTTTGCACAAATTTTCAAGCATCAAACGGTATCTTCTATTTATTTTCACCAGAAAAATGCAATTTATAAATTTCTCTTGCTTTCTCCTGAAGACTGTGATACATTAAATCTATCAGATTTACTTAAACGTTTTCGTAAATAACAAACCGTTCAACCTTATTTTGAAAAAATCATGTAAAGGAGACGCACGCTATGAAATTCGGATACTTTGATGACGCAAACCGCGAATATGTCATTACCACCCCCAAAACACCGCTGCCTTGGATCAACTATCTGGGATGCAAAGAATTTTTCTCCCTGATCTCAAACACCTGCGGCGGCTATACTTTTTACAAAGATGCAAAACTGCTGCGCCTGACGCGCTACCGCTACAATGACGTACCCTATGATACCAACGGCAAATATTTCTACATCAAAGACGGCGACACGGTCTGGAATCCGGGCTGGCAGCCGGCAAAGACAGCGCTTGACAGTTATGAGTGCCGCCACGGCATCGGCTACAGCCGCTTTACGGCTTCCAAAAATAAGGTGCAGGCATCTGTCCTCACGTTTGTGCCCATGGACGACAACTGCGAGTTATCCCAGATTAAGCTCAAAAATACAGGCACTGTAGAGAAGAAGATTTCTCTGTTTTCTTATGTGGAGTGGTGTCTGTGGAATGCCGATGACGATTCCAGAAATTTTCAGCGCAATCTGAGCACAGGAGAGGTGGAGGTCACCGGCTCAACGATCTATCACAAGACCGAGTACCGCGAGCGCCGCAATCATTATGCCATCTATACGGTCAACACGGACGTGGACGGCTTTGACACCATACGCGACTGCTTTATCGGCACGTACAACGGCGCGGACAGACCAGAGGCAGTGATGGCTGGCAAATGTACAAACTCTGTCGCAAGCGGCTGGTCTCCCATCGCCGCACACCAGATCGACATCACGCTTGCGCCGGGTGAGGAAAAATCCTATGTATTCCTACTGGGTTATGTTGAAAATCCTGTCGATGAGAAGTTCGAGGCGCCCAATGTCGTAAACAAAAAACCCGCCCATGCCCTGATCGCAAAATACAACACAGACGATGCCGTTGACAAAGCATTTGCAGCGTTAAACGCCTACTGGAACGATCTGCTCAGCCGCTATGTCGTGGAATCCTCCAATGACAAGGTAAACCGTATGGTCAATATCTGGAACCAGTATCAGTGCATGGTGACATTTAACATGAGCCGCTCTGCCTCCTACTACGAGTCCGGCATCGGGCGCGGGATGGGATTTCGTGATTCCTGCCAGGATCTGCTCGGCTTCGTGCATCTGATTCCAGACCGCGCAAGGGAGCGCATCATTGATATCGCCTCCACACAGTTTCAGGACGGCAGCGCCTACCACCAGTACCAGCCCCTCACCAAAAAGGGCAACGCGGATATCGGAAGCGGTTTTAACGACGACCCGCTCTGGCTGATTGCCGGGACAAGCGCCTACATCCGCGAGACCGGAGATCTCTCGATCTTGCAGGAAATGGTGCCCTACGACAATGACATGCGTGCTGCCACACCGTTAATGGAGCACTTAAAACGCTCTTTTGACTATATCGTACATCACAAAGGGCCGCACAACCTGCCGCTCATCGGACGCGCAGACTGGAATGACTGCCTGAATCTCAACTGCTTCTCCGAGCATCCGGGCGAATCCTTCCAGACCTTCGGCCCAAGTGAAGGCCCCGTTGCGGAATCTGTATTTATCGCCGGCATGTTTGTCAAATACGGCGAGGAATACGCACAGCTTGCAGAGCTGCTCGGCGATGCGGCAGAGGCAGCGCGCGCCAGAAAAGAAGTGGCTGTCATGTATGACGCAGTGCTAAGAGACGGCTGGGACGGCGACTGGTTTGTGCGGGCGTACGATGCGCACAGCCACAAGGTCGGCTCGAAGGAATGCGAGGAGGGACAGATTTACATTGAGCCGCAAGGCTTCTGTGTACTGGCAGGCATCGGCGTCAAAGAAGGGCTTGCACAAAAAGCGCTAAACGCCGTGAAAGAACGCCTTGATACGAAATATGGCATTATGATCTTACAGCCTGCCTATACAAAGTATCATGTCGAGCTGGGTGAAATCTCCTCCTATCCGCCCGGATACAAAGAGAACGCTGGCATTTTCTGTCACAACAATCCATGGGTTTCCATCGCGGAGACGGTGCTTGGAAACGGCGACAGGGCCTTTGAGATTTACCAGAAAACTTGTCCCGCTTACGTGGAAGAAATCAGCGAAATCCACAGGACAGAACCCTATGTATACTCACAGATGGTCGCAGGGCGCGACGCCAAGTATCACGGCGAGGCCAAAAACAGCTGGCTCACTGGCACTGCCGCATGGACATTTGCCAATATCTCACAGTATATCCTTGGCGTGTATCCAACACACAAGGGACTCCAAATAGACCCCTGTGTACCTGCGGGATTCGGTGATTTCAAGCTGACAAGACGTTTCCGCGATGTCATTTATCACATTTCAGTCAAAAATCCGCACAATGTTCAAAAGGGCGTTGCCTCGATGACTGTGGACGGTGTAAAAACTGACGGTTGTATTATTCCATTTGAGGCGGGAAAGACGGATGTAAACGTTGAAGTTCTTATGGGATAAGTATTCCAAAACTACGAACAAAAAAAGATATTGCATAAACAGCAATATCTTTTTTTGTTACAGATCTCTATCCGCCTTTCCCGCGCTAATGTCTGTGTACATATCAAGCAGTCCGATGGTCTCCGTGGCAGGTCTGCCATAGCTGTGACAGCACTTGTGTGACACAGCCTTTTCATTCTCTGCATTGTCGTCAAAAATAACACTCATGCGGGCTGCCCCGTGCTCCAGCTCACTGTCAAGATGTCTCAGGATCTCATCAATCATATGTTCATTCGACTCCATCGCACTTCCTCCCTTCTTATTCATATTATTTTATTCACATTCTTTTATTCATAAACCAGCCAGCATTCCCGCCATTCTGACTGCAAAGGCGCAGACCCATGCAATTGCACACTGTCCAAATACCATAATCACTGCCGATTTTCCGCCCAGCTCCCGCTTTACAGAAGCAATCGCAGCCACGCAGGGCGTATAAAGCAGGCTGAAAACCAGAATACTTGCCGCAGTTAACGGCGTGACCGCAGCCAGAAGGTTCGCCGTACTGCCAAACAGAACAGACAGTGTTGACACCACGCTCTCCTTTGCCATAAATCCTGTGATCAATGCCGTGGAGATTCTCCAATCCCCGAATCCCAGCGGTGCAAACACAGGTGCAATCACACCGGCAGCCATCGCCAGTATACTGTCCTGCGAATCTGTGACCACATTCAGGCGCAGATCAAAGGTCTGCAAAAACCAGATCAGTATCGTCGCTGCAAAGATAACGGTAAATGCCCGCTGCAAAAAATCTTTCGCCTTCTCCCACAGAAGCTGGGCGACATTTTTTGCCCCCGGCATACGGTAATTGGGCAGCTCCATGACAAACGGAACCGCCTCCCCCTTAAAGCGAAACCGACGCAGGAGCAGCGCAGTCAGAATGCCGACAAAGATTCCGGTAAAATACAGCCCCACCATGACCAGCGCACCCTTGCCGGGAAAAAATACCGCGGTAAAAAATGCATAAATCGGAAGCTTTGCCGAACAGCTCATAAAGGGTGTGAGCAGAATCGTGAGCTTTCTGTCCCGCTCTGAGGGCAGTGTCCGGCTCGCCATGACGCCGGGAACCGTACAGCCAAAGCCGATCAGCATCGGAACGATGCTTCGGCCGGACAATCCGATCTTGCGCAGAAGCTTATCCATGACAAATGCCACCCTTGCCATATAGCCGCTGTCCTCAAGCATGGACAGAAAAAAGAACAATGTCACAATCGTGGGCAGGAAGCTCAGCACACTGCCCACCCCGTTAAAGATGCCGTCAATCACAAGTGATTGCAGTACACTATTTACCCTGCCCGCCTCCATCGCCATTGCGGCGGCATCGGTCAAAGCGCCGATCGCCATCTCCAAAAGACCAGAAAGCCATGCGCCGATGACATTAAAAGTAAGCCAGAATACTGCCGCCATAATCAGGACAAACATCGGCAGGGCAGTGTATTTTCCTGTCAAAATCCGGTCCATTGCCGTACTGCGCACATGTTCCCTGCTCTCGTGCGGCTTGACAACAGTCTCTTTGCAGATCTTGCTGATAAATGAAAAACGCATGTCTGCAATGGCAGCAGCGCGGTCTAGTCCCCGCTCCTTCTCCATCTGGCAGATAATATGTTCTAGTGTCTCCTGCTCATTCGTGTCGAGATAAAGCCGCTCAAGCACGCGGGTATCTCCCTCCGCTAGTTTTGCAGCAGCAAAGCGGACAGGAATCCCCGCCGCCAATGCATGATCGTCAATCAAATGCATAATCCCATGAAGGCACCTGTGCACTGCCCCGCCGTGGTCCTCCGCGTCGCAAAAATCCTGCCTGCCGGGGCGTTCCTGATACTTCGCCACATGCAGCGCATGGTCGATGAGCTCGTCAATTCCCTCGTTTTTTGCCGCTGAAATCGGAATGACCGGGATTCCCAGCAGTTCCTCCAACTCATTGACTCTGACAGAACCGCCGTTCTCCCGCACCTCATCCATCATGTTGAGCGCAAGCACCATTGGAATATCCAGCTCGAGAAGCTGCATTGTCAGATACAGATTCCGCTCTATGTTCGTGGCATCTACGATATTTATAATGCCTCTGGGATTTTCACTCAGAATAAACTGCCGGGTCACAATCTCCTCGCTTGTGTAGGGCGAGAGGGAATAAATCCCCGGCAGGTCTGTCACAAGTGTGTTCGGTCTGCCCTTGATGCTGCCATCCTTTCTGTCAACGGTCACGCCCGGAAAATTGCCCACATGCTGATTCGCCCCTGTGAGCTGGTTAAAGAGTGTCGTCTTTCCGCAGTTTTGATTCCCTGCGAGCGCAAACGTAAGCGGTTCTCCCTCTGGCAGCGGATGTTCATCCTCCTTCACATGATACCTGCCGCCCTCACCCAGTCCGGGATGATGCGCCTTTTTTCTGATTTTATTTGACAAGTCGGCGCGTGGTTCCTGCTCTGCCTCATGTTCCTCCTCAATGACAATCTTCTCGGCATCTGCCAGTCTCAGCGTCAGCTCATAGCCATGAATCCTAAGCTCTACAGGATCGCCCATCGGCGCGTACTTCACCATAGTCACTTCCACGCCCGGGATTACCCCCATGTCCAGAAAGTGCTGCCGCAGCGCGCCCTCGCCCCCCACTGAAACAACCACTGCTGCCCTTCCAATCGGTAATTCTCTTAATGTCATGATGTCATCTCCCTTGTAAATCCTTTTCTACAATTCGTTATATCCGCCAGTATAGATTTAATTGAAAGTTTACATACTTTTACTATCAATTTATGCAACCACATTATAGCAAACTACACACTTTTTTGCAATTTATGAAAGAAAAAAGATTGCATCTCCTTATACTTTCTGCTATACTGAAACTGCCAGAGAAATAACTTCTCTCCATATTTATATGGACATGTGGTACAAGGAGCGTACCGCCGTTAGACTGGAAACGTTAAAACTATGCATACACTTTACGAAATAGTTGATTTCGCATGAAAGTGAAAGGCTTTCAATCGGGTGGCAAGCACCTAAATAAACCAGTAATACTTTTGTTTGTAAAGGTTCTGCGTTCGCAGAACCTTTTTACTTAGGAGAACTCAATGATAATCAACGCAAAACTTTCAGATAAAGAATTATTAAATGCAATTTATAACGCTGCTCATGTATATGCAAAATTAGTGGACAACACATACTTAATTATAGGAAAAAATAAAAACTCCGATTACTTTTGGTTTCAATGCCAATTTCATAAAAAACATTTCATGCACCTTTTGGGTATTGATAGCAAGACTCTGAAAGCTAATGAATTTTATGATAAATGTGTTGCTCACAACCATGGTTTAGACGCTGGTATTTCAATCATTGACTGTACACCATCACGAAATCACAATCGTACAACTGTCAATGAAAAAAGTTCCTGCTGTGCAGATATGCTTCGAATCCAGGATGCAAAATACATGAAAATTGGTCTTAAAAATAAAATTTCACAAAATGTAGATTTTTCATATGCTTATGGAAACACTGCTACTCTTGGTTTTCAAGAATCCAAAAGTTCATTAAGTTTTCCTATCACTTTAATTCCAAAAAGTATTGATACATTTGCCTCTATCAAATATAAAATTATATTTTTATTTGAGAAAAAGCTAACAGAAATGAAGTACAAAAAACTGATTGTTGAAATAAAAGAGGGACTTTTCACCGAACTTTTATCTGAATTTCCAGAAAAACTTAAAACACTGATTGAACCAACCGAGTAGAACCACCGGGCACCCGCCAGCTTCCGCTGCCAAATTTCACTTGGGTGCCCGTGTGTAAAGTCCTCACTGCACATACATATTGGAGTATCCCATCAGGCTCTCATCGACTTCTCTTGCGCACTCGCGCCCCTGCCGGATTGCCTTGACCACCAGCGACTGCCCGGTGTGCATGTCGCCCGCGACAAAAATATTTTCTACACTGGTCTGATATCTGCCCGGCTCTGTCTTAACATTGGTGCGGGCATCCAGCGCGAGGTGAAATGCGTC
Source organism: Lachnospiraceae bacterium (assembly GCA_009774345.1). Lineage (GTDB taxonomy): Bacteria > Bacillota > Clostridia > Lachnospirales > Lachnospiraceae > COE1. The sequence continues at coordinate 8,804 of VSNR01000095.1, forward strand.
TGTGACATACTTCTGGCTGCCAAGGAACCCTACTGCGATCAGTACAAGCTGTGCTTCTAGTACCCGCTCACTCCCCTCGATCTCTTTCATGTTCATTCTGCCAGTCTCCGGGTCTTTTTCCCATGCAAGCTTCACAATCTTCACACCGCATAAACTGCCATCCTTATCCTTTAGAAATTCCTTGACAGTAGCCTCATAGATGCGGGGGTCCTGCCCAAACAGTGCGATCGCCTCCTCCTGTCCGTAGTCGGTCTTGCAGACTTTGGGCCACTCCGGCCAAGGATTGCTGGCTGCTCTGGTATCCGGGGCTTTTGGCATCATTTCGACCTGTGTCACGGATTTTGCCCCAAGCCTGATCGCAGTGCCAACGCAGTCATTGCCTGTGTCGCCGCCGCCGATAATCACGACATCCTTGTCTTTTGCGGAAACATAGGCATGATCTGCCAGCTCAGAATCCAGCAGACTCTTTGTCACCCCTGTGAGAAAATCCACCGCAAAATAAATGCCCTTCGCATCCCGTCCGGGTGCGCTTAAATCTCTTGGATTGGAGGCGCCACATGCAAACACAATCCTGTCAAATCCCTCCACAAGCTTCTTGGACTTGACATCGCGCCCGATATCCGTGTTGGTGAAAAACTGGACGCCCTCCTCCTTCATCACCTGAATCTTGCGGTCTATGATATGTTTTTCGAGCTTCATGTTTGGAATCCCATACATCAACAGTCCGCCAAGACGGTCACTGCGCTCAAACACCGTGACATTGTGCCCCCGCTTGTTGAGCTGGTCTGCCACGGCAAGCCCGGAAGGGCCGCTTCCAATCACCGCCACAGTCTTGTTCGTGCGGACTTTGGGCGGCTTTGCAGCCGCCAGTCCGGTCTTGTAGGCATTCTCTATAATGGCATACTCATTTTCCTTTGTCGCAACTGCGTCACCATGCAGTCCGCAGGTACAGGCATGTTCACAGAGCGCCGGGCATACCCTTGCCGTAAACTCTGGAAAGTTATTGGTTTTCTTGAGGCGGTTATAAGCGCGCTCCCAGTTTCCTGTATAGACCAGATCATTCCACTCCGGCACCAGATTGTGAAGCGGACAGCCAGCAGTCATGCCGGCGATCGTCATCCCGGACTGACAGAACGGCACGCCGCACTCCATGCATCTTGCCCCCTGCTTCTGCTGTTCCTCCATAGGAAGATGCTCATGAAATTCATTAAAATGCTTGATTCTCTCCTCCGGCGCTTCCGCCGTCGAAGTTTTTCTCTCATAATCTAAAAATCCTGTTGGTTTTCCCATTTCACAGTCTCCTCCTGTCCTATTTGTGCGTGTTGGCGTAAAATGCCTCGATCTGCGCCTGCTCTGCACTAAGCCCCTTCTCCTCCATCTGCACGATGGTTCTTAACATCCGTTCATAATCATATGGAATGATCTTCTTAAATTTCGGCAGATAGGTGCCAAAATCTGCCAAAATCTTTCTGCCCTTTGCGGAACCTGTATACTTCACATGCTCCTCAATCATCCCTTTTAACTCGATCACATCATATTTGTTCGTAATCTCGCTCATGGAAATCATTTCTTTGTTGACGCGCATATACAGATCATTTTCCTCATCAAGCACATACGCGATGCCGCCGCTCATGCCTGCGGCAAAATTTTTGCCGGTGCCGCCAAGCACCACGACACGCCCGCCTGTCATATACTCACAGCCATGGTCGCCCACACCCTCGACGACTGCAAGCGCGCCCGAATTTCTGACACAGAACCGCTCTCCTGCCACACCGTTGATAAATGCCTTTCCGCTCGTCGCGCCATACAGCGCCACATTGCCGACGATGATATTCTCATCCTGCTTGAAACTGCTTCCCTTAGGCGGATAGACAATCAGCTTGCCGCCGGATAAGCCCTTTCCAAAATAGTCGTTGGAATCTCCTGCGAGCTCCAGCGTGAGCCCGTTTGGTATAAATGCGCCAAAACTCTGTCCGCCTGCGCCATGACAGTGTATTTTGAATGTATCCTCCTCCAAAGTGTCATGATACCGCTTGGTAATCTCTGAGCCAAAGATTGTTCCAAAGGAGCGGTCTGTGTTTGTGACTTCCACCGAGATGTCTTTCTTCCTGCCGGCCGCAAGCGCACCGCCAAGCTGCTTTAACAAAACCCTTTCATCCAATGTCTTTTCCAGCTCAAAATCATAGACCTGTCTGGGGTCAAACACTGCTTTCTGCGCCTGATAAGGATTGTTTAAAATCAAGCTTAAATCCAATTTCACTGTGCCGCGGGGCAGCGTCTCTTTCATTTTCAGCAGATCGGTCCGTCCCACCAGATCATCGACGGTTCTGACCCCGAGCTTTGCCATATACTCCCTCAGCTCCTGAGCGATAAACCGCATGAAATTTATAACGTATTCCGGCTTGCCCTGAAAGCGTTTGCGCAGCTCTGGATTCTGTGTCGCAATGCCTACCGGACAGGTGTCAAGGTTGCACACGCGCATCATCACACAGCCCATTGTCACCAGCGGCGCAGTCGCAAAACCAAACTCCTCCGCACCGAGTATCGCAGCGATGGCTACGTCACGTCCTGTCATCAGTTTTCCATCGGTCTCAATGCGGACTTTGTTTCTCAGTCCGTTTTGAATCAATGTCTGGTGTGTCTCCGCAAGCCCCAGCTCCCACGGAAGTCCGGCATTGTGAATAGAACTCTTTGGCGCGGCGCCTGTACCGCCGTCATAACCTGAGATCAATACCACCTGCGCACCTGCTTTTGCAACACCTGCCGCAACGGTACCAACACCTGCCTCCGATACCAGTTTGACACTGATTCTCGCATCTTTATTCGAATTTTTCAAATCATAGATCAATTGCGCCAAATCCTCTATCGAATAGATATCATGATGCGGCGGCGGCGAGATCAGACCGACGCCCGGTGTCGAATGCCTTGTCTTTGCCACCCACGGATAAACCTTGCCCGCTGGCAGATGGCCGCCCTCGCCGGGCTTTGCCCCCTGCGCCATCTTAATCTGGATTTCCTGCGCGCTCACCAGATATTTGCTGGTGACGCCAAACCGCCCGCTCGCTACCTGCTTGATCGCAGAACAGCGGTTGAGCCCATCTGCGCCAACCACCATACGGTCTAAATCCTCACCGCCTTCGCCGGAGTTGGATTTGCCGTGAAGCAGATTCATGGCAATCGCAAGCGTCTCATGTGCCTCTTTTGAAATTGACCCATAAGACATTGCCCCTGTCTTGAAACGGGTAACAATGCGGTCCACACTCTCCACCTCATCGATGGGAATACTCTTTTGGGGATAATTAAAGTCCATCAATCCCCGGATATTGCGGATGCTGTTCTCATCATCAATCAGATCGGAATACTGCTTAAACAGTTCATAGTCCCCTCTCTGCGTAGACTGCTGTAGCATATGAATGGTGGCAGGATTATACAAATGCTCCTCCCCGCCGCCGCGCGATTTATGCTGTCCGGGACTGTCCAGCGTCAGGTCTGTCGCAAGCCCCAGCGGGTCAAATGCCAGCGAGTGCAGCGCATCCACTTCGTCTGCAATATCTTTCAGCGTGATGCCGCCCACTCTGCAAACGGTATTCGTAAAATACCTGTTCACCACGTCCGCATCAATTCCGATTGCCTCAAAAATCTGAGAGCCCTGATAAGACTGAATCGTGGAAATGCCCATTTTGGATGCAATCTTGACAATGCCGTGCAGTATCGCATCATTGTAATCGTCCACCGCGGCGTGATAATCCTTGTCGAGCATTCCATTGTCGATCAGCTCCTTGATGGATTCCTGCGCCAGATAGGGATTCACCGCACACGCGCCATAGCCGATCAGCGCTGCAAAATCATGTACTTCCCTAGGCTCCGCAGACTCGATAATCAGCGCGACACTGGTCCGCTTCTTCGTGCGAATCAGATGTTTCTGCATCGCGGACACCGCAAGCAGCGACGGAATTGCAACATGGTTCTCGTCCACACCGCGGTCTGAGAGAATGATGATATTGACCCCCTCGCGGTATGCGCGGTCCGCCTCTACGTACAGATGATCTATCGCGCGCTCCAAACTGGTGTTTTTGTAATAAATGATTGGAATGACCTCCACCTTGAAGCCTTCGCGTTTCATATTCTTGATTTTTAAAAGGTCTGTAATCGTCAGAATCGGGTTGTTGACCTTTAGCACATTACAGTTCTTTTCTGTATCATGCAGCAGATTTCCATCCTTTCCGATATATACGGTGGTCGATGTGACCACTTCCTCACGAATTGCATCAATCGGCGGATTCGTGACCTGCGCAAACTGCTGTTTAAAATAATGGGACAATTGATGATGCGTCTTAGACAGCACTGGAATCGGTGTGTCCACTCCCATCGCACCAATACTTTCCCCGCCATTTTTTGCCATCGGAAGGATGCTGGTCTTGAGCTCATCATAGGTATAGCCAAATGCCTTCTGCATCCGCTGTCTCTCCTCGTCCGAGAACGCAGGCACTCTCACATTGGGTATCTTTAACTCTTTTAACGTGACAAGATTCGAATCCAGCCACTCCCCGTAAGGATGACTCTTTGCATATTTTTCCTTGAGGGTGTCATCATCCACCACTTCCCCCTTGACTGTATCCACCAGCAGCATTTTGCCCGGACGCAGTCTGTCCTTTTTGATAATCTTCGCTGCGTCAATCGGAAGCACGCCAACCTCTGAGGACAAGATCAGCTGGTCATCCGAAGTAATATAGTAACGGGAGGGTCTGAGTCCGTTCCGGTCAAGCACAGCCCCCATGATATCTCCATCTGAAAAAAGTATGGACGCCGGGCCATCCCAAGGTTCCATCATCGTCGCATAGTATTGATAGAAATCCTTCTTGGACTGGGACATGGTCTTGTTGTTTGCCCACGGCTCCGGGATCGTAATCATCACTGCAAGCGGAAGCTCCATGCCGCTCATCACCAGAAATTCCAGTGTGTTGTCCAGCATGGCAGAATCGGACCCCTGCGCGTTCACCACGGGCAGTACCTTGTGAAATTCATGGCTCAAAAATGCAGATTCCATGTTTTCCTCGCGCGCAAGCATCTTATCCACATTGCCGCGAATGGTGTTGATCTCCCCGTTATGTACGATAAAGCGGTTCGGATGCGCCCGCTCCCAGCTCGGATTCGTATTCGTAGAAAAGCGGGAGTGCACGATTGCAATCGCAGACACATAATCATCGCACTGCAAATCCCGAAAGAATGTCCTTAGCTGATTGACAAGAAACATTCCCTTATAGACGATGGTTCTGCTGCTCAGTGATACCACATAGGTATTATCCGAACTCTGCTCAAACACGCGCCTTGCGATGTAGAGCTTTCTGTCAAATGCAAGCCCCTTCTCCACCGCTGCTGGTTTCCTGACAAATGCCTGCATGATGCAGGGCATACACTCTACTGCCTTATGCCCTAAGACAGACGGTACACAGGGGACTTCGCGCCATCCAAGAAATTCCAGCCCTTCCTTCTCAACAATGATCTCAAACATCTTTTTCGCCTGATTTCTCTTGAGCTCATCCTGCGGAAAGAAGAACATGCCCACGCCGTACTCGCGCTCTCCGCCAAGCGCAATGCCAAGAGGGGCTGTGACTCTGACAAAAAAGTCATGACAGATCTGAACCAGAATCCCTACGCCGTCACCTGTCTTTCCCTCTGCATCCTTTCCAGCCCGGTGCTCCAGATTTTCTACGATTTTCAAGGCATTCTCCACGGTCTCACGCGTCTTGGTACCCTTGATGTTGACAACTGCACCAATCCCGCAGTTGTCATGTTCAAATTCAGCCCTGTGAAGCGGCGCTTCGGGAACATTCATCTTTGCATCAAACATCTCATTCTCTCCTTCTCTTTCCTCGCCGCGCCCCCATGCACCGCTTCTGCGGCATACTTTCTCTGCATGGGGCTGCGCATAAAAAAGCAACCAAAAAACAGCATGAACCGTCTTTGGTTGCTTGAAATCTTATATTTTTCTATACACTTTTTTCATTATAAAAAATTTTTTGCTGTTTGTAAAGATTTTTTTGCGAAATTTTTTAACTTTCTAACAAACTTTTGTATATTTGAAACCGCTCACAGGCATGCTCAAGATCTGTACGTGTTGTTATCTTGATATTCCGCTCATCTCCGGGTATCATAACAACGTCCAGTCCCGCCGTAAAGTATGAAATTGTCAAGGTGCTGTTAGATTTACATCATCATATCATTTCTCTTTTGGACACTCATGTGCATAAAAAAATCCTAATGTAAAATCAACTGCATACTTTACATTGGGATTCTCGTTTCTACAGTTCATTTTTATTTCCAGTACATTTTTATCAGGTTATCCGCCTCTGCTTCGCTTTTCTGATATTCTTCCATGAGATATTGTATTGTATTCTCTTTCGATACACCCCGTCTTTTATCCGATCGTATCACTCCGATGATTTCTCCCTCTAATCTGCCCTCTAATTTTCCCTCTTCCCTGATCTCCTGAATCGCAGCACACATATCCACTTCCTCCTTCCTTTTGGGATATTTTACTTTGGAGCCTGTCACTGCATTGATCACTTCCACTGCCTGACGCTCCACACTTTTGAACCGCTCATCTGCACTCACTTCTGTCTTCAACTGCTGTCCATCTGAGGAATATTTGATAAATTTCATCACTTCTCTAAAGCTTGTATGAAATTCATCTAGTTCATGGTCAGATAATCCTCTGGGTGCAATCAGATTAACACGATAGTCCGCAGCGTATTTTAGTAGTTCCTCGTCCGTATCGGCATACATTTCTTTCAGACTGAGTGGTCCGTCCCACTCCTCCGCTCCAAAATACACCACTAACGTGACTACTGGCAGCAGTCTGTCGCTCTTCCAGAATCCACTCAAATACTCATCCGCAGTTGGCCTGATATTGGACTTCTTGTGCGATTTTGCCGTTTCTGTCACCTGTTTGGCTAGCTGCATAAAATCATACAGCCCATCCTTTACAGGCATTGCATAATTGATCTTTGACTCATTTTCCACTGCCAGTATACAATAAGCTGCTCTGCCATCTGTCATTGCTGTCAGTAATTTTACAACATCCCTGTATCTTTGTTCCGGCACGGAAGCATTCCCCGCGGCACCGTAAGGCACCACAATCTCTGTCGTATCCAGCTCAACCAGTCTGTCTGGCAAAATCTTCTGTCTGCCATGATATAGAAATTGATTGAACACATCTGCAAAAATCTCTGGGCGTCTCATATAGTTCTTTGTTATTGTGTCTCGCTTCCCCATTTGGTTTCTCCTTGGCGGTTTCCTTTGTATTTATGTTCATGATATCATATCCGATGAAAAATCTCAAATACTAATTATTTGCCATCCTTCCTAATGTAAAGTATGCAGTTGTCAAGGTACGCTTTTCCTCTCCTCAAGGTTTCTGTTTTCTATACTTGATTATTTACCCCACCTGCCCCTGAATCTGTCCATAAAATCCCAGCAGGTTATCCATGTACTGCCGTTTGGTTTCCATCGACGGATGGACATAGCGGTTGAGTGTGATCTGGACATCGGAATGTCCTAAGATCTCACTGAGGCTCTTGACATCGGTGCCGCCCTCGATGCAGTTTGTCGAAAAGGTATGGCGCAGGATATGGAAATGTTTGTCGGAGAGCGATGCCTCCTTTAACAATTTCTTGAAATGGTACTGTAGACGCTTTGGCTCGAGTGGTCTGTCGCCGCCAAAGACATATTCCTTGTCATTTTGAAATTTTGTGAACAGCTCCAGCGCTGTGCCCGACAGCGGAATCTCCCGCTGGGAGTACGGACTTTTGGGAACCATCTCTTTTAAGATCGTTTTGGTTTCATGCCCTTCGGCATACAGACGCTGTACGGTTCTGTTGACGGTTAAAATTTTGTTCTCAAAGTCGATATCGCTCCATTTGAGTGCACACAGCTCGCCCAGCCTAAGTCCTGTAAAGAGACACATCAGCACTGCCATCTTGAAACAGTCCATCTGGCTGTAGATTACTTCCATCAGCTTTTTCTGCTCGCTTTTTGCAAGCACTTTGACAGGGGTGTTCCTCGAATCCAGCGCAGACCTTCTTAGGACTGGCATGATGAATGCGTACTGAACGGACGCAAATTTCAGAATCTGATTCAGAATACGATCGTATACCAGATACCATCCCTCCCAGCGCCCGTCTTTTCTTTTTCGAATGTTTTCTCCTTGTCTTGCCATAATTTCTCATCCTTCTCCTTTGTATCATTTTGTAATCACGCCAGCCGCGAAGCGGCATATCTTCTTATGCGGCTGCGTGTATAACCACAAATCCGACCATAAAATAGCCGGATACATTAATTT
>VSNR01000096.1 GCA_009774345.1 Lachnospiraceae bacterium
CTCATGTCATTATATCGGTTAATTCTGTGACAGGCAACCATGGTAATTATGGGTCAGGAAAAATGGGTAGCAACAGCACTTCACCGAGTGCTGCGCAGTTTGCGTCATTCTGCACATAGACAGGGACTGGCAGATATTTTTGCAGTTCCTTTGCAAGCGGGACGTTGTCCCAGCGGATATTGTTGGAGTAGAGCACGACGCCGTTCTTGCTGTCAATGGTTCCCGGGCTGCCGACGCCAGCGCCAGCGCAGTCTGCCACGGCAAAGCCGTTCCCGGCAAGCAGCGCGGACGCAGTCTTTCCCATGTCTGCAATCACTTGTTCATAAGGGCGCCCGGCATCTGTCGGGATGGATGTCTGCGCCAGTATTTCATAGGACGCGTTCACAATTCCAATTTTTACGGCGGTTCCGCCAAGGTCAATCCCCACCGCCACCTGTTTTCCTGTGTCTGACATAATAATCCTCCCTGATCCTTTATTCAAGTGTATCTTCCAAGCCGTACACTTCTACTTCATAGATGCGCGCTGCACTGTCGCTTCCCTGTGTCGGTTTGTTGATGACAAGCTTTACAAACTGTGCGTTGACGGGCGCGAACGCATCGTGCGTCGTGCCTGCGGTGTTTCTGGTCACGCTGCGCATCTCCTCAAAGGCGGTGCCATCTTCACTGGTGTAGATTGCGTAGGATTTGGTGTTCATATCCGCGCTCTCTCCGCCTGCCTCTGCGTGGTAGACATCGACTGCACTCACCGCCTTGACAGCGCCAAGGTCAATCGTGATTTCGTGCGGTGCACTTCCTGTCGCACACCATTTCTTCGTCACGTCGCCGTCCACTGCAAACTGCGGCGCTTCACTGTCGTTGACATAGGCATCCGCCTCTGTCCCTGCCCCCTGCGAGAGCAGTACCAGTCCGTCCTGCGCCTTCTCCGTGATAACAATATAGCCTTCCTTGGAGGACTCGCTGCTGCCTGACGCATTTTCCGCCTTGACGGTGACAGGATAGACGCCTGCCTCTGCATAGGTAACGGAAACGCTGTCTCCCTCGGCACTTTCCTTGTCTGCGCCTGTCAGTGTCCATGTCACTTTCTCTGTGTTCTGTGAGCACAGGCTCTGGAAGGTGATGGTCTCCCCCGGCGCCGCCAGTGTGATGTCGGCTGTAAACGCCGCTTTTGGAATGCTGTTGTCGGGCCACTCCATTACGGCCGTCGCGCCCGTGCCCTCTGTCAGCAGCGCATTCACAGGAAGCACCTCAAAGGATGTCTGTCTCGTCTCCCCCTCGCGCGGCAAGGTATTAATATAGAAGCTATTCATGTTGGATACGCCAAGCAGAGACTTTGTATTGTCCTCATTGATGCGGTAAATCTCATAATAATCTGTCTGTACATCACTTTCCCACGACAGGCGCACCCCTGCATACATGCCGTCTTCGTCAAACTCCGTGTCAAGCACTTTCACGCCGCTCACCGCAGCAGTCTCCTCCTGATCTGCCTCGATCATTGTAATATTGCCAAAGCGGAATTGCAGCGCTGTGGTGTCGGTATCCGATGTCAGCCGGTATGAAATATTTCGGATGGTTTTACCGGCAAGATCTGCGGTCTGGTAGGTGACCGTCGTCCATGCATCCCCAACCTTTTTGTCCCCCTCAAGCACCAGCTCAGAGCCATCGTCGAGTGTCAGCACCGCATCGAGTGCAATCTCCGCCCCCTTTGCCCGCGCTGTCGTCGTGAACGTCATATTGTCGGGAACAGACAGATCTGCACTGTAGAGTTTGATCGCTGACGGCACACCCTACTTGACAGAACCGCGCAGAATCAGGCTGGTTCCGCCATAGTAAGCATCACCGACATCAAGGTCTGCGGACAATTTATTGCCCTCGCCGTCGTTGATGATATAGCGGTAGGTCGGGAGCATGTCGGAAATGCTGCGGTTGTTCCAGTCGAGCATGCTGATGAGCTCTCCGTTTTTATAAAAACCGTATCCGTTTCCTGTGGAGAAATTCGTCACAAACGGCAGTGAAGTGAGTGCCGTGCGCTCCACAACATAGGTGGAAACGCCCCGCCAATCGGTGTCGCTCTCCGGCGCAATCTCCGCGGACGGGTCGCCCTTTGCGTTGACCCAGAGCTTATTTTCCCGCTTCCAGAACTCCTGTATCATGTCCGTGGAGAAATACGTCCAGCTTGGGCAGTACAGTCCTAAGGAGGTGTACGTTCCGCCGTCGGGCTTTTCAAACAAATTCCATTTGATGGGCGTGTCATAACCATTGCTCTGCACATCGACACCCGCATACAGATCATACGGATCGATCTGCTTCTCCTCTGCCAGCTCGGCGGAGGTTTTGAGCAGCTCCTCAGGCGCAAGGGTGTCTGTCGTCCACCAGAAATTCAGAAACATGGAATCTGCCACTGCATTGCCTTCCGCGTCTTTTATATAGGGCGCGTTTTTCTCGGTGAGTGCATTCTGCCAGTCCATCTCGCCGTCAACGGTCATCGAGTCATAATAAATCAGCTCTAAATCCGGCGCCTGCTGTTTGAAATAGGCAAGAAACTCCTGCATCCTGTCGGCATGGTCTTTTGTCAGCGCCTCCCCTTCTGTCTCCTGATTGATAAACCATCCGTCAAATCCGTAAATCTCTGCCACTTCTATCAGTTTATCCACAACAGGATAGCTTCCGTCCTCCCGTTTCTGTAAAAGGTCGTCAAGCCACTCGATCTTGCCGCCGTGCGCCGCCTGCGGCATAAACACAGTTCCAATGACTTTTACGCCGTTCTTGTGTCCTGCGTCCACCACATCGGGGCTCGGGGCAACGATCAGGCCCTCACCGGATGAACCGCCCCAGTATACCAGCGTATCTACATACTGCCAGTATGTGAAGGTGTTTGCCTCCGCCTTGTTCAAGCCATGGGGCGCATTGCCGCTGGTGCTGCCGTTCATGATGGAGATGGACATCACCTTGGTGTCCTTATTTTGTGTTGCGTTCACTGGCTCAAGCAGGGCAAGGTCTGCGCGCTCCGCAAGCGGCACTGTGCTGACGTTAAAGATCAAGTCCTCATCCTCGTCGGGATTCCACGCCAAAAGCTGTGCCGGAAACCAGTACGATGCCTCCGGCTGGCGTGCCATCGTCAGTTCCTTGTTGTCATTTTCTCCAGTTATGGTATATTTTGATGCAGGCTGCTGAGTGTCTGCCTCTGCCCCCGCAGATGTGTCCGTATTGATTTCAGTATTCATGCTCTCCTGCTGTGCAGGCTGCTTGGAATCTGCATTGTCCTTTCCGCCGCACGCTGCCAGACTAATCGTCATGGACGCCGCCAGAATAATGCTCATGATTTTTTTGCCATATTTTTTCTTTTTATCATACACTGTCTCCTTTTTCAATAATGTATCCTTCCCATTATGTAGTACTGGCGGTCAAAAGGGCCGGCCGCCAGCATACATTTCCAATATTTCCTTTACACCACCTTCACGGTCACCACTTCATACGGTTTGAGCACAACTTGGATCTCTTTTCCTGCCACGGATGCCTCATGCTCTGTCTCCTCGAGCAGATTGCAGATATAAGCCTTCTCAAAATCCGCATTGACCGTCAGCTTCGTCTTGGTGTAAGCATTCTCCGACTCATACAGACGAAGAACTGTTCCACTGCCATCCTCAGCATCTTTGATAGTCTCGACAATGACGTTGGCGTGCGCTGCGGATGCGTAAGAAAATGCTTCCTGCTCCGCTGTCTGTGTCTGCACAAGGAGCGGCTGGTTCAGCTTGTATGCCTCCGCCACGGTGCCTGCCGCGCGCCAGCCCTCCGCATGGGGATAGATGGCATAGGTAAACACATGCTCCTCCTGATCGGTTGTCGGATTTGGCTCGGTTCCTGATTTAATCAGTGTCAGTGCCATGTTGGAATCCTTGACGGAATGTCCGTACTTGCAGTCGTTCAGCATAGATACGCCGTAATGTCCCTCCGACAAATCCATCCACTTCTGCCCGCAGCTCTCAAAGCGCGCCACATCCCAGCTCGTGTTCTGGTGTGTCTTGCGGGTCAGGTTGCCAAACTGTACGTCAAACGCCGCCTCATCGGTGTGCACTGCCACCGGAAAATGCACCTTTAACAGCGTCTGGTGCTCTTTCCAGTCCACATAGGTCTCAAACTCAATCCTGCGGCTGTCCGCATAGAAGATAATATTCTGCTGTATTGTGGACTGCGATGCCTTTCTCGTGATTTCGAGCACAGCACGCACGGCGCCGATTTCTGTCCACTCCATATGCTCCACGCTGTCCACGTCCCAGTATTTTTCCGTATAATAAATATCAATGTCCCAGTTATCGAAGTAAATCGGCTTATCCTCATACATGCGCAGCAGGTTGGCGCGCTGTCCCTCCTGAATCACCTCGCGGTCATTCTCCTTGTCATAGATGCTGGTAAACATGCCCTGTTTGTCAAGCTGAATGGTATAGAACGGTGTTTCTAACTGATATTCCCCGACAAGCGTAAACGGTGTTTTTTCCTCCACAGCCGTCTGGCTGACCTTGAAGGACTTGTAGCCCTTTGACGGAAGATTCCGCACATATGCCACGCTTCCAGTTCCATCCCCTGTTTTCTGGATGGGATACAGGGTGCCGTCCGCATCCACCAGCGCACTGCCTTCCAGCGCACCGAGGGTCACGATATCGTCGCGCACCTGTCCTGTCGTATTGAAAATGGTGACGGCATCGCCAGTTCCCGCAATTTCCCTGCTGCGCTCTGCGGTCAGCGCTGCAAGCTGGCCAGCCAGTTTCTCGTACTCCTCCTTTGTCACCTCATAGACCTCATGGATAGACGAGCCGGGTAAAATATCGTGGAACTGGTTCAGGAGCACGACCTTCCACATGGCATCGAGCGTCTCCTTGGGATAGCCCATCGCCTGCTTCGTCAGGACAGACAAGAGCTCCAAATCCATCAGCCCCAGCTCCGACTTGCGGTTTGCGCGCTTGTTTCTTGCCATGGAGGTCAGTGTCCCTCTGTGATATTCAAAATAGAGCTCCCCTTCCCAGACTGGAAGCCGTTTATTGCTGCCGACACGCTCCTTGAGCTCGTCAAAGAAGGTGCGCGCAAACGCCTGACGCACTTTGGGAATCCCCTTCACGCCCTTTTCCATACGGATAGAGGTCTCGAGCATTTCCCTTGTCGGGCCGCCGCCGCCATCACCGTAACCGTAAGACACCAAGATATCATTGTTGATATCCTTGTTCTGATAGCGCATCCAGCCGCCCATGATAGCATCGGGATGGAGCATGCCATTGTAGGTGGTAAAGAAGTCCTTGATTGGCTGATGGACACCCAGTGTCGTGATCAAGTGCGTCAGCACCTCCGAGCCGTCGATGCCGCGCCACATCATGGTGTCGTAAGGAATCTTATTAAACTGGTTCCACGCAAGCTTTGTCGTCATAAAATAGTCAATTCCGCACTTTTTCATAATCTGCGGCAGTGCGCCCGAGTAGCCAAACACGTCAGGCAGCCACAGAATGCGGTTATCCACGCCCAACTCCTCCTTGAAAAAACGCTTGCCGTGCATGAACTGGCGCACAAGCGACTCGCCGGAGGTCAGGTTACAGTCCGCCTCGACCCACATACCGCCCTCTGGCTCCCAGCGCCCTTCCTTGATGCGCTCCTTTGCCTTTTCATACAGCTCTGGATAGCGCTCTTTTAAGAAAGCATAGAGCTGCGGCTGGCTCGACATAAATTTATAATTCGGATATTCCTCCATGAGCTTTAGCACCGTCGCAAAGCTGCGTCCGGTCTTTTCCCTTGTCTGCGCCACGGTCCACCACCATGCCACGTCAATGTGCGTGTGGCCGATGCAGGTGGCGATGACATCCTGATAGCCCGCCATCTCGTCATACAATGCCTTGTCAATATAGTTGGACGCCTGCTGCAATGTGCGGTAAAATTCGTCCGAGTACGGCGTGCGCAGATCAAGATAATTGACGGTATTGTTCAGGATTTCCGTGATGTCCTTGCGGTTCTTGTCGTCCTCCTCCATTCTGGTAAATGCGGCGAGCGGCACCCACAAGTCATAATAGAGCTTCTCAATCAGCGCATCGATCTCCTGCATCTCGACAATCAGGTTAAACTCCGTGTGCAGTGTTCCCGTGTATGCCTGTAAGCCAAACTCCAGCACATCGCCTGCTTTCGCCGCTGCCCGTAACAATACATCTCGGTGGTTCATGTCGATTCCCTGAATGACTTCCCCGTTCACAAACAGTAAGAACTGCGGATTCTTCGCGTCATCCCACTCGTCAATCTGCGTGCGGACATGCAGCCACATGCGTTTTCCATCCAGCTCCTTTGGCACCTGATACGTGGTCTTAAACCAATAATGGCGGTCTTTGCCATACCAGTGCATGTGCTGGCAGTCAAAATCCTCCCACGCCGCAGCATCCGCCTCGGCTTCCTCAGGACGGATAAAATTGCCCTCCTTGTACTTCCAGTTGTCGATTTCAAATTTCTGCTTCACTTTTAATTTTTTGAGTTCCTCGCAGATTACATTCACTCTCTTATCCAAAAAATGCATAAAGTAACCTCCCTTTTTCAGTTCCTCAACTATCATTTACAGCGCAGTCTGTCCGCATACCAAAAGATGATTTTTGCGATGTGGCACAGATCTCCCTCTCTGCCAATGCTGCGCCACTGTGCCTTAAATGCCATAAACCAGCGTTCGAGCCGCCCTGCAAGCGCATAGGTTTCCTCAGGGTGCAGTGCCGCGCCTTGATTTTCATGAGCCACCGCCGCGCCGATCTCATTCCAGAGACGCACCGCCTCAACGGTCATGTCAAACAGTCCCACAAGCGCCCTTGCCTGTCTGTCCATAAAGACTGCATTCTGCTTCATCTGGGTGGCAAGCGTTTGCAGTGCTCTGTCCGCCTGCTCCACCATGCTGTCTGCCTTGCCGGCATCTGCCAAAAGCAGCTCTGGCAGCTCTTCTTCTCCTTCTTTAAATACACGTTTTCTTGCCGTCTTTTCATAGAAGACTACAGCGTCCCGCCAGCCAAATAGCGACTGTTCGGGCACCTTTGCCAGAATGTCCACCGTGCGCCCTGCGGTGTCTCCATACTCTAACAGTGAGATCTGCCGGTTGATTTCGTCATATGCAATTTCTTCCTGATTCCATGAAAAAGCTGCTCCGTAAATCATACCCGGCACAGAAAATGCAGGATGGTTTACATGTCCAAAGTCTCCCCAGTCTGTGTTGAGAATGCCCTCCGCGCGGTACTGATGCGCATATTGGCACATTTTCAAAATATTGCTGTAAGCATTCTTTGTCAGATTCATCCACTGGTTCCAGCCGCACACCCCCGGACACAGGTATTGAACCGCACCTGCCTGCGCCATCGCATGACAGGAATCCACAGACGGATCGGGCGCATACCCCCATGTCAGGCACAGTGTATCCTGCGGCAGCTGGGCAATCAGTTCTGGTCTGCGGCAGATAATATCCCCAAAAAACTGTACCCTTTTTCCGCGGCTGTGCAGGAACTCACACAGCGCCTTTACATGGTTGATGTACATTTGCTCTTTGCCAATCCGCTCTGCCGTCTCACGGGACTTTTCACAGCCAAGGTCAAAGGTCTCGTCCGCACAGATGTTGAACTTTTCTGAGGTAAAGAGCGCCCCATACTCAGCGAGCATATTCTGGATGAGCGGCATCGCCCGCTTGTCGGTCGTGTCGATGGTGTGATGTGCCATCCTGTCCAAGAAGGAAAAGTCCGCGTTCCATGGCTGCGCGTGGAGAGCAGTTTATACAGATGGCCAAAGCTTGCAAGTGCGGGCACCAGCTCAATATGCAGCCTGCGGCAGTAAGCGTCCAGCTCTAAAATATCCTCCGCTGTGAGCGGGGTCTCATCGCGCCACAGCTCTGTGAGATCACGAAACAGATACGTATGCTCAATATAGAGCTGGAACTCATTGATTTTGTAGCGGCTGAGGCGGTCTGCGATTTCTTTTAAATAAGGAAGTGACAGCACGCGCCCCCTCGTCTCATCCAGAAAATATCCGCGATGCAGGATGTCGGGTGCATCGTGGACCTCAGCGCAGGCGAGCACACCGCCGCACTGCATAACCATCTGGCACACGGTCTGCACACCGTAGAGGACTGCCGCCCCGTCCCCGCCAGAGACCGTCAGCCCGTCAGGCGTGATCTTGATATTATATTCCTGCGCAGCATACAGTTGGGGCTCCATCGTCAGGAAGATGTCCCCTGTGCGCTGTGTGCCCTTGAGGAACGCGCACGCAATCCCTGCATGTTTTTGAATACAGCTCTGCAATATCCCAGCATAAACGGTTCCGTCCAACGGCATATTTTCGTCAATCGTAAGAACCGTGTTCCAGCTAATCTCATAAAATCCCTGTTTTTTCTCATATTTTTTTGGCTTAGGAAGCAAATACATTTTCTATATCCTTTCTGTTTGCAAAATCAGTTCCAAAAGGCTGCCGCAAAAAAGATTATAGCAATCGCTCTTCATTTTTGCGGCAGCCTGTCAGTCTGTAACGGTTCAGTTTTCTGAATCCATATACGCCATCAGACGGTCCACTGTCGTGAATGCAAGTCCGGTCACCGTGTCTGCGCAGCCGTAGTAAACAGCAATTCTTCCTGTCGCAGCATCCGTGAGCGCCGCACATGGAAATACCACATTCGGCACATCTCCGACACATTCATACAGTTCGTGGGGCCCTAAAATATAATTCTTTGTTCTCTTTCGCACTTTCCAAGGCTCTTCCAAATCCAGCAGCGCACAGCCCATTCTGTAGACAAAACCATTGCAGGTATTGATAACGCCGTGGTAGATGAGAAGCCAGCCTTCGCTTGTCTCGATCGGCACGCTTCCCGCGCCAATCTTTGTGGACTGCCATGCCGAGGCATCGCCCTTGATGGTTCCCATCACGTAGCGATGGCATCCCCAGTATTTTAAATCAGGGCTTTCGCTCAGGAAAATATCCCCAAACGGTGTGTGCCCGTTGTCACTTGGACGGCTGAGCATATAGTATTTCCCCTGAATTTTGCACAGTCGGCATCTTCCGGCGGTCAGGGAAGCTCCTCATCACAGAATGCAGGCAGTGGAGAGATCGTTCCGCTCAAATGGGTGACAATCGGAAACGGTATGCCCACGAACTATGACGCGTGGATTGCAAAGGTCAATGAATACATTGGCGACAAGGTGGGCGTCAGCCTTGAGATGGAGGTCATTCCTTGGGGAGACTGGGACAAACGCCGCAATATCATTGTCAGCACCAACGAGCCGTATGACATTATCTTTGGAAACGGCAACAACTATATCGCGGACATCAACCTTGGCGCGTACTACGACATCACCGATATGATTGACGCCAACATGCCGGGCTTAAAGCAGCTCATGCAACAGCGCACGGTCTCTCTGATTGTCTCAAGGCCAGATTCGGCATTGTTCTGGACAAACATTATTCACCGTATGGCGCAGGAGCTTTCTTATTACAAGGTTAATCTCCTCTACACCTATGTTCCCTCGGTGTACACAAAGTCCTTCAGCCTGCCGCCTATTCTCCAAAACGGCAGTGTGGATGGTATTGTTGTGCTGAATGTCTATGATACGGAGATCCTTGGCATGATCAACGCTCTCTCCGTGCCAAAGGTTTTTCTCGATACGGTGCCCTCTCTGTCTGACCGTGAGCTCAACGGCGATTTGCTCTTAATTGAAGGCTTCCGCACAGAAGCGGATATCACCAACACCTTGATTCAGGACGGGCATACCGAGATCGGCTTCCTCGGCGATATCGATTACGCCATGACGAATTTGGAGCGCTACCACGGCTATTGCGACTGCATGAAAAAACAGGGGCTTGCCATCCGCCCGGAATACTGCCTGACAGGGCGTATTGATATTTTTTCTTATGAAAAGGAATTGTATACATTTTTAAACCAGCTCAAGCGCTGGCCGACTGCGTTTGTCTGCGCCAGTGATTTTGTCGCAAACTTTGTACAGTCTTATATTGACAGCAATTCAGCGCACGTGCCGCACCCTGTGGCGCTCACGGGCTTTGACAACACTGGCGAGTACGCGAATGTCGCAGGGCGCATCACGACGGCAAACGTCCCGACCGGACTGCTTGGCAAACGGCTTGCACTCCAAATGCTGTTCCGCTCAGAGCACCCGGAGTCGCCGCATGAGCTGACGTTTATCAAACCGTCGATCATCATACCGCTGAAAACTTAATTTTAGGAGCTTAGGAATTTGCAGAGAACGTCTTAAAATTGACAGAAATGATGGCGCAGTGTGGTCAGACAGCCGTGCCACACAGCAAGAGGATCACAGTAATATACGGCGTCAGAAATCTGATAAAAACGGATTTCTGACGCCGCTCTAATACCATTGTCAAAATAACAGCATTGATAAAATTCAGTGCTGCCCTCTCTAATATATGGAAATGTATCTCCAGCCCGAACCCAAACAACAGATTCAATACACTGTTTAACAACGTTGCAAAAGTAAAAAATAAGCAAAATAAAATGATTGTTCTCTTGAGTTTTTCCAGCATGATTCAATCCTCCAGCAGCCCCCTCCGCTGCCGCCATTTGTTGTAGTTGTTGACGCCGCCCGGAAATGCATTCTGCCTGCTCCATAGCGAGGATTTTGACAGCCATTTATCTGCATGTTCCAGATCAGAAAACAGCATTTTCAGCGCCCGGTCAATGCCGCTTCGCTCGCGAAAGACAAGATTCCGCGTAAGCTCGACCTTCCCCACCGGCAGGATCTGATATGTTTCCTTCTCCCGCAGATAGACTTCAAAATACGCGTCAAAATCCCCTATCAGCTCATAGCAGCACAGACTGTCTCCCGCAAAAAAGAAACACGCCATATTTCCTGCCCCTTGATGAAGCACCAGTGTCGAATGATAGGGACGGTAGACCCTTTTCTTTAACCGTTTGACATAGATTCCCTCTCCCTGCAACAAAAAATCTGCCGCAAAATAGGTATACCGCCCATTTAACGTCTCATCCATAAGCTGCACAATCTGCTCTGAGGTGAGCGTACTGCCTTCATACTGCCGCATTGCACCCGCTTCACAGACACGCACCCACACAGTCCGTTCCGGGTCCACCTTCACATCTTCCTTCAGAATCACGGGAATTTTGGCGTGGGAGGTCTTTCTTAGAAACTCCCGCGTGCCTTCTTTGGGTGCCTGCTCTTGAGTCTCCTGCTCGCGAGGCGCCTCCCATTGGTCCTGCACCGCCTGATTCAGATCAAGTTCCTCATCCAAATCCGCTTCCAGAAGCTTGAAGCCAGCCGCTTCTAAATCATCCTCATCCATATCCGCTTCTGGAAGCTTGAAGCCAACCGCTTCTAAAAAATCTACCGCTTCCCATGCGTCCCATCCGCCCTCTTCGTCATCTCTCCAAAAACGAAGATATTCAGAGACCGCTTCCTTTGAACAGCCAAACTCCTGTGCTAACAGTGCCGCATTTCCGCGCCACTGCGCCCACTCCTCCTCTGGAAGCTCCTCAAAACAGTCCGGTACCGTCATAAACTTGTCAAGCTCTCTGCCATCCTTATATAGAAAATAATCCCAGTAGTCATCATCATAGATATCGCACACCAATACAGGACCTTCGAACTTTTCTGACAACGCCTTCGCAAGCCTGTCAAATGCCAGACAAAAATCATTGAACCAAATAATGACTCCGGCGTCGCACTCGACAGCAGAGCACGCCGACAGCTCGAGTTCAAATTCATTCTCCCCCGCAGCAAGCTCTTTTAAAACCTCCTGCACATCGACCCGACTCTGTTTTTTTAGAACTGCCACATGCCAAAATACTCCCATATTTCTACTCCTTTTGAATGATACTCACGACAGATAAGATCTGCCGTGAGTATCTGTTACACAGCATAATCCTCTGTCAGCTTTGCAATTTTCTCAATTTCCTGTGAGATGCGTATCTTTTTGGGACATGCATCCATACAAGGCATCCTCGCGCACTCCCGGCAATGCCTTGCGCTCTCAGCGATGCCAAGCCCTAATTTTTTTAATGCCCAGTAATCTTTTCCCAGATAAAAATACTGGTACTGGCGAAACAACGTGTGGATTTCCGTACCATATACGCAGACGCAGCGCTGGCACCGGTCACACGGAATCGGATCGTACTCCTTTTCCAGCACAGAAAGTACCTCCTCAAAGGAAGGAATCTCGGGTTTTGGATTTCGTGCATCCCATCCCATCGCGGCATCCACCTGTGCCTTGGTGCCAAGTCCTATCAATACGCTTGACACGGGATAATCCAGCGCAAAACCAATTAATGTCCGCACTGAAAAACGCGCGGTAAGAAGCCCCGCCGCATATACTTTGTTGACCAGAAATCCCTTGCCGTTAAAACGCACCTCCTGCCGAATGCGGTCCAGTATTCCGCGTTCTAACAGATTGCCGCTGCCCTGTAACACATCCACGCGCTCATCCTGCGCGCCCCGCAGCAGAATATCATAATAGTGCGAAGCAATCCCGGCAAATCTTATTTTTCCCTCCGCCTTCAGCTCCGCAAGCGCATCTAACGCGCCGCCTCTGCCAAACACTTCCTCCTCGTGGCTAAAATCCACCTGATGCACAAAATACAGGTCAGGTATTGTGCCAAGATTTTCACAGGAGGTCTCGACTGCGCGGTACATCTCACTGCCGCAAAAAAAACGTGCCTTGTCCGAAATAAGAATCTTTTCCCGCCCAACGCGCGCCGCAAATTTTCCAAGCTTGATCTCCGCATCACCGTATTCTGGCACAATCGCTGTATCGTACAGATTGCAGCCCCTCTCGAATGCGTGCGCCATGACCGCCAGCGCCTCATCTTCATTTAAATTAAAATACGCCGGCAGAACCGGAATATTTCCTTGCAGAATGGGAATCGTGCCAAAGCTGATCTCCGATACCTCTAGTCCTGTATTTCCTAATTTGCGGTAATACATTGCATCCTCTCCTAAAATTCCAGGCTGTTTGAATGCAGATGAAAATACTTCATTCGCTAAATTTAATATAACAGAAAATGTGAGGTTTGGGAATACACAGTTCCTAATATAGAGGTGAAACTGCCAATATCTCCATTGAGACATACCGACTGCCCTGCAATCTCTTTTGGCGCATAAGCCTGCCCGTAGTTGATGCAGACATACGAGGCTTTTGGATTGTCTGCCGTCATCTGCCAGAAAGGATATTTGATGATGCCCGGCGTGTTGCTGCCTACCCCCAGTTCCAGATATAACATCTTCATTCCCTGATGGCGTTCGATAAAATCCTGATATCTGTCCGCCGCCGCATACCAGCCGTCATCTTGCACAAAGGTATCGTCGGAGCGCAGATTCATGGACATCGGTGCGCCGCAGACAGGACAGCGCGGAATGAGCTCTGACGGTATGCGCATCTTTTCCTGCTGTGCCACCATTTTTTTCACCACTTCTTCATTGTCATAGGTCTGGTCATGGCAGGGTTTCGAACACTGCCACAATCCATAATCGCCCTGCGTATAGAATAACCGCTGCCTGTCAAAGCCCGCCTTCTGAAAACAGTGGTCTACATTTGTCGTCAACACAAAATAGTCCAGCTCCCGCACGATCTCAAGCAGCTCATTGTAGACAGGTTTGGGCGCATCCTGATAGCGGTTGATGTCAATATAGCGGCTCCAGTACGCCCAATGCTCCTCCAATGTCCTGTACGGATAAAATCCTGCCGAATACATATCCTGAAAACCATATTTTTCTATAAAATCTGCAAAATTGTTGTCAAATCGTTCGCCAGCGTAAGTAAAGCCCGCCGATGTGGACAGCCCTGCACCTGCGCCAATCAGGACAGCGTCCGCGTCCTTGATTTTCTGACGCACACTTTCCACAGCGCGCGCTGTCTTGAAGCTCTGCTCCATATCATCGAAGGAGCCTTTTGTAGATTTGAGCGTCCTCGTCTTTGAAAACATTAAATACCACCTCCATCCTGCTGTGCCTCTCCTGTTGAACCTTCTGTACCGTCTCGATTGCGATCTCGGCGGCTTTCTGATTTGGGAAACGAAACTCCCCTGTGGAAATACAGCAAAAAGCAATACTTTTTAACTGATGCGCTGCCGCAAGTTCCAGACAGGAGCGGTAACAGTCCGCCAGCAGCGCACAATCGTCCTCCGTAACCTTTTCATAAATAATCGGTCCGACGGTATGCAGCACGTAACGGCTGGGGAGATTATAAGCTTTTGTCAGCTTTGCTTTTCCTGTAGGCTCCTGCGTTTTCTGCCTGTTCATAATGCGGGCACATTCCAGCCGCAGCTGCACGCCTGCGGCGGAATGAATGGCATTGTCAGAAATTCCTTTGAGACCGGCTTGGGCGGTCGAAGGTTCATCAGTACGCGCAATAGCTGCTTCCTCGCTGCCTCATCTGCCGGAACTGCGATTTCCTCCTGATCTGCCCGTTCATGGATCAGATAGTCTATCATATAAAGCAGTCTCTGTGTCTGTGTCATCACGTTTCCTCCTTCCAACCATCTGCGAAGGGCAGTTGCGGTTTATTCTGCCACAACGGATATTCTCTGCTGTATGTGGTTTCCATTGACTGCTTCATCCACCATCGCAGACGCAAAGTCCGCATAGCTGATTACGCTCTGACCAGCCGCATTGACGGTCAGTTCCTCACCGCCCCAAATGTACTTTCCTGTCCGTGCTCCGTCCGCCTGAAAATCCGCCGCAGGGCTTATGTACGTCCATCTTACATCTGTTCTGGTGCGAAGCTCCTCCAATGCCTTACCCATGCTGGATGCCAGCGGCAAAAACGCTTCCGGGAAATCCGCCCCGTCCATTACCTGCGCGGTATGTTCTGGATTCACATACAGACTGCCTGCGCCGCCGACCACAAGAAGCCGTGTCTCTCTGCCGCGCAAAAGGTCACACAGGTGCCGCAGGGAAGTGCTGTGCTGCGGCAGCGTTTCTGGTGTCCATGCACCAAAAGCATCTATCACCACATCAAACTCCTCCAAATCGGCTGCGGTCAAGTCAAACAGATCTTTTTTGAGAATCTTCTTTGCCGCTGTCTGGTTCTCGCCACGCACCACAGCGGTAACGTCAATTCCCCTGTCTACCGCTTCCTTTACAATCAACTTTCCTGCTTTTCCATTTGCACAAATAACTGCTGCTCTCATCATTTTATTCCTCCTGTAAATTTATTTTCCAAGGCTTGTTTTTTCCTGTCTGTGAGACTATAATATACCCATATGGAAAGCTCGTAAACTACGCACTTTATTGTGCCATAGTTACCTAGACGAAACAATTGTGAAGAAATGGGTGTATTTTCATGGAAAAAAATTTACCTGCCTGTCCGGTGGAAACTACCTTAATGCTGATCAGCGACCGATGGAAAGTATTGATTATCCGCGATCTGTTAGACGGCACAAAACGGTTTGGCGAATTAAAAAGATCCGTCGGGAATGTATCGCAGAAGGTTTTGACTGCAAATCTGCGCGCGATGGAAGAAAGCGGCCTGCTAACCCGCACCGTCTATGCGGAAGTACCGCCACGCGTAGAGTATACGCTGACAGAAACCGGGTACAGCCTGAAGCCGGTCTTAGATGCGATGATGGCGTGGGGAACGGCGTACAAAGCCAAACAGTAAGTATGCTTTTTTTGCCGCTTCTGCACACAGCTTTGGCGTTGTCTGCGGATATGTAAGTTCTGTGGGAAGCGTATCAAACATCTTCGTTTCTTTCATTTCGCTTTCGGGAAGCACGCCAATAGCGTGAACGACAGCCAGGAACACCATTCCGTTTGAACAGGATTGCGAATTGAAACCCCAATAGTCGCAGACGGGATAAATGTCTGCATCCTTGATTCCGCTTTCCTCAAAAAGCTCACGCTTCGCACATTCAAGCGGTGTTTCACCTTCCTCAATATGACCGCCCTGTGTTTCCCATGTGCTGCGTTTCTTGTGCTTTGAAAGAATCCACTTGCCCTGATAAACGGTACAGATCACGGTGTACTTGTATCTTTCAAGGTATCCAAAGGGATAAATTCTGCATTGCAGATCTTTGCGAATCACCTCGCGGTCTATGCTCGGAGCGCTCAGATCAACACCGAGTTCTTTGCACTTTTCAATGGCGGAGTTGTGATTCTGAAGCGCTGCCTTGCGATACCAAAAGACTGCCTGCTCCATGTCACGCTCAACACCGACAGCATCTTCATGGAAACATGCAAGATTGTATTGTCCATCACGGTCGCCGTGATCGGCGGCTCTGCGTGTCCAATAGACTGCTTTCTCAAGGTCTTTTTCAACGCCAAGACCGTTGTAATAGAAGTAGCCGATCTGACACTCGGCAAGAGGATAGCCCTGCTCGGCAAGAGACAAATGCCCCGCAAAGCACTTCTGATACTGCTGTGTATGAAAATATTTTTCAATCAGCTCATTGCAGATATCAAACTCTCTGCAAGGCTTGTAACTTCGTTTTAGTAATTTTGTGGAGTTCATCTTTTTAGCTTTTCCTTTCCTATATTTGTGTTTACCTGGTCCCGTAATGATGATCTGCGCAGTGCCCGCGTTGTTTTATTGCGCCTCTCGTTAGGGTATGCCCAATACGTCGGCTACTCTTATTCTCTAATATCTTCTTTCAGTTTCCTAATGCCACGTCTGATACCTTCTGAATGTGGAATATCCTCTTGAGTACAATATTTATCCAGTATTTGATTACATTCCTCATCAAGCCTTACTTGCCGTGGTTTTTCTTTAGGTGACACCGTAGGTCTACCCATTTTTTTATGTTCTACTTTACATCACCCCTTATTAGTGATATGTTGATTGTAGAAGATTAGACGGTGGCAAGCCCGCCCTTTCTTCCTAATCCTCTAAATCCTGCTGGATGATTTCCAGCATTTCCTTTATTAACTTGTCCTTCTCCTCGGTTGTCTTTGCCTCTAAAATTCTTTCCAGTTCTTTTTTATCCCGCCTTCTCATTGATTTATACTGACTATCTGTCATTCCCATATCCTTCATTACCTCCATATGATGTATTCTCCTTTCCGTAAAAGCCTTGCCTCTTTAACTATAATTT
>VSNR01000097.1 GCA_009774345.1 Lachnospiraceae bacterium
ATATTATCTATTTTAGGAGGAAAATAACATGGCAGTAAGAGTAGCAATCAATGGTTTTGGCCGTATTGGCCGTCTTGCATTCAGACAGATGTTCAATGCAGAGGGATATGAAGTAGTTGCGATCAACGACCTGACAAGCCCTAAGATGTTAGCACACTTGTTGAAGTATGATTCTTCACAGGGAAAATATGAGCTGGCGGACAAGGTTACAGCAGGTGAGGATTCTATCACAGTGGACGGAAAAGAGATTAAGATCTACGCTTTCCCTGATGCAAACAACTGCCCTTGGGGAGAGTTAAAGGTTGACGTTGTATTAGAGTGCTCAGGATTCTATACAAGCAAGGATAAGGCTCAGGCACATATCAATGCTGGTGCCCGCAAGGTTGTTATCTCTGCTCCGGCTGGAAACGATCTTCCTACAATCGTTTACAATACAAACCATGAGACATTGAAGGCTTCTGATACAATCATTTCAGCAGCTTCCTGCACAACAAACTGTCTGGCACCTATGGCAGACGCACTCAACAAGTATGCACCGATTCAGTCTGGTATCATGGTGACAATCCATGCTTACACAGGTGATCAGATGACACTTGACGGCCCTCAGAGAAAGGGTGATCTGAGAAGATCCAGAGCAGCAGCAGTGAATATCGTTCCAAACAGCACAGGCGCTGCAAAGGCAATCGGACTGGTTATTCCTGAACTGAACGGCAAGCTCATCGGTTCTGCACAGCGTGTTCCGACACCGACAGGCTCTACAACAATCCTGACAGCAGTAGTAAATAAGGCTGATGTGACAAAGGAAGGCATCAATGCAGCTATGAAGGCAGCAGCAAATGAGTCTTTCGGATACAATGAGGACGAGATTGTTTCTTCTGATGTAATCGGAATGAGATTCGGTTCTCTGTTCGATGCTACACAGACAATGGTAAACAAGATTTCTGATGACCAGTATGAGGTACAGGTTGTATCTTGGTATGACAACGAGAACAGCTACACATCTCAGATGGTACGGACAATCAAGTACTTCTCAGAGTTAGCATAATTCGTTCGTAAAAGACCTTTCAAGGGTCCGGTCTTATGGGCCGGGCCTGTTTTGTTTATGCGTGATTACAGAGCCAACAGCCCTGACAGGGGAAACTATATAAAGGAGAATGTTAAAATGGGATTAAATAAAAAATCAGTTGATGACATCAATGCAAAGGGAAAAAGAGTGCTTGTGAGATGTGACTTTAATGTACCACTCAAGAATGGCGAGATTACAGATGAGACACGTATCGTGGCAGCGCTTCCCACAATCAACAAGCTGATCAAAGACGGTGGAAAAGTGATTCTCTGCTCTCATTTAGGAAAGGTAAAGAATGGACCAAATGAGGGTGAATCGCTGGCTCCCGTGGCGAAGAGACTCTCAGAGAAACTTGGAAAAGAAGTAAAATTTATCTCTGATTATAACGTAACAGGTGAGGCAGCTACAGCGGCAGTCGAGGCGATGAACGAGGGAGATGTTGTTTTATTGCAGAATACCCGTTTCCGCGGCAAAGAAGAGACAAAGAACGGCGAGGAGTTCAGCAAAGAGCTCGCTGATCTTGCAGATCTGTATGTATGTGATGCGTTTGGTTCTTCCCACAGAGCACATGCGTCTGTTGAGGGTGTTACCAAGTTTATCACAGCAAAGGGCGGAGAGAATGCAGTTGGTTACTTAATGCAGAAGGAGATTGACTTCCTTGGCAATGCAGTAGAAAATCCTGTAAGACCATTTGTAGCAATTCTCGGCGGTGCAAAAGTTGCTGATAAGTTAAACGTTATCAACAATCTGCTGGAGAAGTGCGATACATTGATCATCGGCGGCGGCATGGCGTTTACCTTCTTAAAGGCAAAGGGCTATGAGATTGGCAACTCTTTAGTGGATGATGAGAAACTTGACTACTGCAAAGAAATGATGGCAAAGGCTGAGAAACTTGGCAAGAAACTTCTTCTTCCGATTGACACTACAATTGCGGATGGGTTCCCCAATCCGATTGATGCAGAGATCGCAGTGGAAGTTGTCGATGCAGACAAGATTCCAGCAGGCAAGGAAGGTCTTGATATCGGAACCAAGACAGCAGAGCTTTTTGCAGATGCTGTGAAGTCTGCAAAGACAGTTGTATGGAATGGACCGATGGGCGTATTTGAGAATCCTACACTGGCAAAGGGAACCATCGCTGTGGCAAAGGCGCTTGCTGAGACAGAGGCTACCACAATTATCGGCGGCGGCGATTCCGCAGCAGCAGTAAACCAGTTAGGTTTTGCTGATAAGATGAGCCATATTTCTACAGGCGGCGGCGCTTCTCTTGAATTCTTAGAGGGCAAGGAGCTTCCGGGTGTTGTTGCGGCTGATGACAAATAATTGAGTAAACGCCTGTGAATGCAGGCAGATGGGAGTTAGAAAGAATGGCAAGAAGAAAAATTGTAGCCGGAAACTGGAAGATGAATATGACACCCAGTGAGGCTGTTAAGTTAGTTGAAGAATTAAAGGACTTGGTAAAGTCAGACGATGTTGATGTAGTATACTGTGTGCCGGCAATAGACATTGTTCCGGTTGTGGAGGCTGTGAAGGGCACAAATGTTGAAGTTGGCGCTGAGAACATGTACATCGAGGAGAAGGGAGCCTACACAGGTGAGATTGCACCGGGCATGCTGGTGGATGCCGGCGTAAAATATGTGATTATCGGCCACTCTGAGCGCCGTGATTACTTCAAGGAGGATGATGCATTCCTCAACAAAAAGGTTGCAAAAGCATTTGAGCATGGTTTGACCCCGATCCTTTGCTGCGGCGAGTCTCTGGAACAGAGAGAGATGGGTGTTACAATGGACTGGATCAGACTTCAGATTAAGTCTGATTTGGTGGGCATCACAGCAGATCAGGTAAAGAAGCTGGTGATTGCCTACGAGCCAATCTGGGCGATCGGCACAGGCAAGACCGCTACGACAGAACAGGCACAGGAGGTTTGTAAGGGCATCCGTGACTGCATCGCAGAGATCTACGATGCTGCAACCGCAGAGGCAGTGCGCATTCAGTATGGCGGCTCTGTGAATGCCGCAAATGCAGCAGAGCTTTTCGCACAGCCCGACATTGACGGCGGACTGGTAGGCGGCGCAAGCTTGAAGGCTGATTTTGGAAAGATCGTGAACTATAAGTAAACAGCAATATGCACAATAAAAAGTGCCAGATATAGGGTGTGAAAGCCTTATGTTTGGCACTTTGTGAGTGATATCATCTGTGGGCTGGTTGAATCAGCCTTATTTTGCAGGGTTGGCATTAAGCAGCTGCATAAGTCCATCTTGGAGAACTTGGGAGCAGTTTACGCCACGTTTTTCTGCCAGAGTGGCCATCCATGCAGGAAGTGAGACGTTTTTACGGACTGCTCTGGTGTCAGTTGCTGCCCGGTATGCGAGTGTATCAATGCGGATGATGGAACAGATGGCATTTTCTGGAATATCCAGTTTATGCTGGGGAGTAGGAGTCGGGATTTCGTTTCCTTCATCCTCTGCCACAACGAGCCATCCGCTGGCAGCATCAGTAATCATTTCAATGGCATCATCGATACTGTTACCACTAGTAATACATCCGGGAAGATCAGGTACTCTACAGTAGTATTTGGTTCCGTTCTCATTTGGCGCAAATGTTGCGGTATAGATATATTTCATAAGTCAGCCTCCTTTGCTGATGGCGGGGAAATGTTTATCTCCCACCCTGTTTGATTTCCTTGCGTATGTAGCGAAGATCATCTTCATCGAAGTGACCACGTTTTAGGGGAATGGAATATTTTGTATCTGGATTGTAATAGATATCATGGTTTCCTCCGCTTCGTTTAAACTGATAACCGTTACTGTTCAAATCATGAATAGCTGCGTTTCGTGGATTCATAGTGTTCCTCCTTATAAGAATATTATACACAATCATACACAATAAATCAAGAAAATGAATATCGGATAAATGTTGTCAGTTAGAGGAGAGCGTCATCATAAGAAAAAGCAAAATGCACATTAAAAAGCGCGGGATATAGGGTGTAAAAGCCTTATATCCCGTGTTTTTTTGTTGCTTTGAATTGAAAAGCCGGGGATTCTGTGATACGATGGTTATACAAAAGAATGATATTTTGTTTTTACATCTGATACGGCACCGATGCCACTAAAAGAGGTGCAATCAGCTGGGACAGTCAATATATTAAAAAATATATTACAGGGGCAGGAAACCAGAAAAGGGAGCCTGCTTTTGTTGCCTAGCATATCAGTTGTTATTAGAAAGGAAGATACACAGGAGGATTATTGATTATGTGGAAAAACAAGATGAGAAAAATTGTGGCTATGTTTCTGGGATAGAGACAGCATCAGAATTTAGAAGAAACAGAAACTGCCGAGGAAGAGCTGGTGACAGAAACTGAAAAGCTTTCAATGGATTCCGTGTCCGTAGAGATTACATATACCTTTTGGTATTATACAACCTATGAGCAGGAACAGGAACTGACATGGGCAGTGAACAAAGCCATAAAGAGTATGGGGCTTGAAATGGGAATTAACCCTTTGCATTTCCAATAATTTATATTATAATGAAACAGAAGTCAAAAGAAAAACGATTGGAGTAACCAAAACGTGGAACAATTATTACCGTGGGAGCTGCTGCTCAAAAAGATTGTATGGCGGCAGCTAGGAGAGCTGCAAAATAAAAAAATACTGGATTTTGGAAGTGGTTTTGGAGTCACAGCGGACCATTATGCACAGCACAATCAGGTCATCGCAATAGAGCCCTCAGAGGAGAGTGTCATGAAGCGGTCAAAACAACATTCTTATCAGCATATCATAGGCAGTCTGGATGCATTAAAAACGTTGGAGGATGACGCTTTTGATATCGTATTCTGTCATAACGTTTTAGAGTATGTTGCCGAAAGAGAGGCGGTCATCAGAGAATTATACCGTGTACTCAAGCCATGTGGAATGCTTTCTGTCATAAAGCACAACCGTATGGGCAGGGTGATGCTGGAAACAGTGCTCCATAATCAGTTTGAAAATGCGAATGCGCTGCTTGATGGAAAAGAAATAATAACCTCCAAGTATGGCACCATTCATTATTATGAAGATGATGATATTGCAAAATGGTCAGATAACGGACTAACAGTTGCAAAAGTATATGGCATACGAACCTTTTGGGACTTGCAGCAGAATCAGTCCATTGAGAACGACAGAGACTGGCAGGAGCAGATGATGCAGTTGGAAATGAGGGTATCGCAGATGGAAGTATTTCGCGCAGTCGCGTTCTTTCATCATTTGATATTAATAAAATAGAAGGAGCGTAACACGATGGATATCAAGATAAATGACAGTGATAAGATTACAATGACACATACAGGATTGCTGCCGGGGAAGAAGGGGAAAGTCATCCATGTATGTTTTGAGAGAAAGTCAAAGGACACAGACGACTACGCAGAGATCGTGCTGCCAAGCAGGACAGTAGTCAATTCAAGAGGCTTTGATGAGGGGGAACTGGCACAGCTTCAGCTATACCTGAAAGATCAGGAACAGAACATCATAAAAAATGCCAAGCAGATCAATCATGATTTGATTTTTAAACTATAAGGAAATTCGTTCTCAAATGAAGAAGTGGATGCAGAGTACCCGGACGTCGTTGATTTTAATATGTATCTTTCTGCTAATCGTACTTTTGAGTATCAATATGGGATATTTTGACAGACAATTATCCCAGAATGATGACGCAAAACAGGAGAAGAATGAGCAGATAGGATTATACAGCCAGCTTGCTATGACATCTGGCAACCTGTCGTATTATATGCGGACCTATGTCACTATGGGAGATATTGAATATTTTAAGTACTACTGGAATCTCAAGAAGGGGCCAAACGGCAGGCAGGATTTGTTAAAGACTTTGGCAGCACATGAGCATTCAAGGAAAGAGCGCGAAAAGAGTGCAGTGCTCAAGGAGAATTGTGAGAAATTACAGGAGTATGAGCTTTTTTTTCTGCGCTATGCGTTAAAGCGGTATCAGGTAGATGCAAGCGCTTATGAGGGGACACAGCCATTAAAAGCATATATCATTGACACGCTGAATTATGATTTTACGAACTCAGAATACATTGATTCTGAAGCAGACTCTTGGCAGGATGCGTTTCCCAGATACCATTCCATAGCGGAGGAGGTCACGAAAGAACTGTGGGAATTATCCATGATTACTGAGGACAGAGTGGATGAGCTGGACAGGCACAGCGAGAAAATCAAACGGCAGATTTTTGTGATACAGGCGGTATCTTTGCTGCTGGCATCTGTCTGTGTTGTCCTTTTGATGATGACAAAAACGTCAAAGGTGGTTGCAACTTTTTCTGAAAATACAGGGGAGATGCACCATACGCACCGTGAGCAGCAGCGCGATGAGATGCTCATGTATTTTAGCCGTGAGTACTTTGAGGTATATGTGGTTGACCTAAGCCAAGGCTCCTATGAGATTATCCGGTCTACAGAACAGTATGGCAGCTATATCAGGAGTCTCACAGGTGATTTTGCACATCTGATGGAAATGGCGATTGTGTCATGGACAAAGCCGCCCTATAGGGAGATTTTCAGCCAGCTCCTCAATACAGAGGAGATCAAGCAGCGCTTTGCAGCGGGAGAGAAAAAAATCGAATTTGTCTATGAGTCCTACGAAGATCAGTGGAAAAGGCTCGAATGTTTTCCTGTGCCGGAGTATGGAGCTGGAAATGAGAAGATGATCTTTGCGATCAGAGACTACAATGAAGAAATGCAGATCAGGACCAATGAGGTGCTTGCGTCGGAGGCGATGAACCACATCTATACGCTGGTTGCAATCCGGGATATCGAAGCAGACCGGTATGAATGCCTGCACCGCCGGCTTGAGAGGATATTGGATTTTCCAGAAAAAGGAATCTATGCGGATTTGGTCAATGCGATCTTGAGAAATATTCATGAGCAGGATATCGAGAAATTTCATACAGAGCTGTCAGATGAGCGCTTTGAGCGCGAGGGCAGGGCAGAGTGTGAATATCGTATTCGGGATAAAAAGGGAGAATATCATTATTATCGTCAGTACAATGCCAAAGTCAACATGCTGTCGGGTTCCAGAATGGTTATTCTGATCAGAAATATTGATGCGTTCAAAAAACATGAGCTGTGGAAAGCAGAACAGGTTCAAAAGGAACTCGAAATGACAAAACTTTTGGCAGAGAAGAGCAAGGATTTGGAGAAAGCACTGCTACAGGCAGAGAGTGCCAACAATGCAAAGAGTAAATTTCTGTCTACAATGTCACATGATCTCAGGACACCGATGAATGTTATATTGGGGATGGCATATCTAGCCAAAAAGCATATTGGGGATGCGGCGGAGGTAGACCGGTGTCTGGACACCATACTTTTGTCCTCTCAAAATATGCTGGCATTGATCAATGATGTGCTTGATATGAACAAAATTGAGAGTGGTGTCATTGAAGTGCGTGAGAAATCAGGAGATCTTGTAAAACTGATCGAAGATTTGGAGCGGCTGATTCGAAACCGCTGTGAGGAAAATCAACAGATTTTTGCAATTGATTGCAACAGGATTGTGCACCGGTATCTGTTCATGGATGAACTGAGGGTGCGTCAGATTATTACCAATCTCCTATCGAATGCAGTAAAGTATACACCAGCGTTTGGCAGAATCAGTATGGAAGTCATTGAACAGACTTCGAGGGACGAGGGAAAGTGTTCCATTTTATTTATTATCAGAGATAACGGAATCGGCATGAGCGGCGATTTCGTAAAGCGTGCTTTTGAACCCTTTGAGCGTGAAATGACAGATTTGTCTGAACAGATTGAGGGCACAGGGCTTGGCATGTCGATCACCAAGAACCTTGTGGAATTGATGAAAGGGACAATTGAGATCGAAAGTATCGTCAGTGTGGGAACAAAGATCACAGTGATGCTTCCGTTTAAAATCTGTGAGGAGGAGATCACTGGCAAAGAGATTGATTTTGCAGTGCTTCAGGGAAAATATCCGGGCAAACGCATTCTAATCGTGGAAGACAAGCGCATGAATTTGGAAATTGTCAAAGGCTTTTTGGAGGATGCAGAGCTTACGGTTGATGAAGCCAGAAATGGCAGGGAAGCAGTCGATAAGCTAAGAAATGCAACAGAGGGAACATATGATCTTGTTTTTATGGACATCACGATGCCAGTTCTGAGGGGAGATGAGGCTGCGATGCAGATTCGAAATATAGACAGAGAGGACTGTAAAACCATACCTATTATCGCCATGACCGCAAATGCAATGGAGAGCGACGTGCAGAATTCATTTCAGTGTGGCATGAATGGTCATATCTCCAAACCCATTGAGCCCAAGGAGGTATATAAATGTCTGAACAAATGGCTGAGGGAATAAAGTGTGCGCTGTGTCCCAGACAATGCTGTGTAGATAGAAGAAATGTTCGAGGATACTGCGGTGAAACCGAACAAGTGCGGGTGGCAAGGGCTTCGCTTCATATGTGGGAAGAGCCTTGTATCAGCGGCAGTGCAGGGTCAGGTACAGTATTTTTTGCCGGTTGTCCGCTCAGATGCGTGTTTTGCCAGAACAGGACAATCGCGTTCGGAGAGAAAGGAAAAGCACTCACGCCAGAACAGCTCACAGCATTGTTTCTGCTGCTGCAACATAAGGGGGCACATAACATCAATCTGGTGACACCCACCCACTTTGCCCCTCAAATTGCAGATGCGCTAAAAAGCGCCAAAATGCAGGGCCTTTCCATTCCTGTAGTCTATAATACATCAGGCTATGAGACGGTTCATACACTGCGCTTATTGGAGGGCGTTGTTGATATTTATCTGCCAGATCTCAAATATTACAGTGCAGCAGTGTCACAGAAATATTCCAGAGCGCCGGATTATTTTGCGTATGCATCCCGCGCTATCGGGGAGATGGTGCGCCAGACAGGCGCACCGGTATTTGACGGGGAACAGATGAGAACAGGTGTCATTGTCAGACATATGGTGCTGCCCGGGCACGTCAACGATGCCAAAGCGGTTCTCAAATATCTCTATGATACGTACAAGGAGGATGTATACATCAGCATCATGAACCAGTATACGCCGCCAAAGGACATAGAGGATTATCCCGAAATCAGCCGGCGGGTAACACGCAGGGAGTATGAGAGAGTGGTTGATTACGCCATCGAATTAGGGATTCAAAATGCCTTTATTCAGGAAGGAGATACGGCGAAGGAGAGTTTTATCCCTGATTTTGATGAGGAATTATTGTTAAAGGAGGTTCTAAAATAATGTATCAGAATTATATTTTTGATTTGTATGGAACATTGATTGATATTCACACGGATGAGTCCAGCAAGAACTTTTTCAAGAAATATGCAAAGTGGCTGAGAAAGCAGGGGTACTATTTTGACTGGAAACATTTTGGGTATCTCTATACAACGATTGAACAAAAGTACAGGAAGAATGCAGAAAAGATAGGATATGCACGCTGCCCTGAGATTGAGATTGAGGACGTATTCGATGATGTCTTTTTGGCAAAGGGATATGATCTCACAGAATTACAAATAAAATGGCTTTGTGAGAGTTTTCGACGGATTTCGCTGATTTATCTGCGTCTGTTTCCAGACACGCTTGCATGTCTGGAAGGATTAAAACGTGCCGGAAAGAAGATTTATCTGTTATCCAATGCGCAGAGAAGTTTTACATGGCAGGAACTTGAGCTGACAGGGATTGAACCGTATTTTGACGCTATTTTGATCTCATCGGATGAGGGCTGTATGAAGCCCGATCCCCTATTTTATAATATCTGCTGTGAGCGGTATCACCTCGACAAGGCACAGTCTGTCATGATTGGAAATGAATTGAAGTCTGATATGGCAGGCGCCAAGGCGGCGGGTATTGATGGATTTTATATCAACCGAGCTCCTGTTTTTCATGAAGAGTCCAATCCGCCCTATCGCTATGTGTCTGTGAAAGGGTCTCTCATGGAGGTGTTGACGCAGACAGGTGTATCGCCATGCTGACAAGGGAGGCATTTTTATCACTTAATTTTGTGAAAAAGGAAGATTTCACAGGGAGTTATCAGGGGATGCGTTTTATGCTGCATCAGGCGGAGGTGGAGGAGGAGAAAAAACTTCAGGTCTATCTGTGGAGTGAGCCTTTTGGATTTGAAGCAACGCCAGATGAAGAGAAGATTTCCAGATTTTTTGCTTTTAGCGAGGAGGGGCTTGCTGAGGCGATTGACTGGATGAATGGACAGTATGAGAGGATTACAAAAAAACAACCCACATGACGGTATGGGTTGTTTTTGTTTTACGATATTTATTTATTTTCTATATGCAAGCCTAAGCCATCTGGTTTACAGCCTTGGATAAACGAGAAACTTTTCTGGAAGCATAATTTTTGTGATATACGCCCTTTGTTGTAGCCTTATCAATGACGCTTGTCGCATTTAATAAAGCAGCAGCAGCAGCTTCCTTATCATTTGCTTCTACAGCCGTGTAAACCTTCTTGATCGCGGTCTTTACACCAGACTTAATAGCTTTATTTCTATCAGCCTTTGTTCTGTTGACTAAAATTCTCTTTTTCGCAGATTTGATGTTTGCCATGCTTGACACCTCCCATTTTTCCCGATGTTTAATCATTTTTGTTTCCATGAAAGCCGGACACGGACGAACTGATGGAAACATACTTGTATATTGTAATTTATGGAATCTGATCTGTCAATACATATTCTTGAAAAAATTACAAAAAATACTTTTTACAAGAAGGAACCGTATAAAAAAGGGGGATTTGGTATGCAGCAGTTTCAGATTCGGACAGACTTGGCATTGGAGGCTACGGAGAGCGTCAGAAAACAGGCATCGGGCCAGATGAGGGGAATATCCATTGATGAGTATGATATCTTGGATGATGTTCATATATCCAAGGTAATGATTTTGAGCAAGAATGCAGCAAAAAGTATGGGAAAGCCAATGGGAACCTATATCACGCTGGAGGCACCTGCACTTCAGGAGAGCGATGAGGATTATCACAGAGAAATCTCTGAGGAGCTTGCAAGGCAGTTAAAGTGCGTCCTGCCGGAGATTGACAAGGAGGAGAAGTCGGTTCTGGTAGTAGGGCTTGGAAACCGTGATGTCACAGCGGATTCTCTCGGACCATGCACCGTGGACAACTTGTTTATCACGCGGCATATCATACGGGAATATGGCAAGCAGGCGTACAGAGCGTCTAAGATGCACCAGATCAGTGCACTGGTGCCGGGCGTTATGGCAAAGACTGGCATGGAAACCGCAGAAATTATAAAAGGAGTAATAAAAGAGACAACACCAGACATAGTAATAGTAATAGATGCGCTGGCAGCGAGAAGTACCAAAAGGCTCAACCGGACGGTACAGATCACAGATACAGGCATTCATCCGGGATCGGGTGTCGGAAATCACAGAAATGCGCT
Source organism: Lachnospiraceae bacterium (assembly GCA_009774345.1). GTDB lineage: Bacteria > Bacillota > Clostridia > Lachnospirales > Lachnospiraceae > COE1. The sequence continues at coordinate 11,477 of VSNR01000097.1, forward strand.
GACCAAAGAAAGTCTTGGTGTGCCGGTCATCGCGATAGGGATTCCTATGGTAGTGGATGCGGGAACGATTGTTTCTGATGCGCTTGAGAAGCTGTCGGAGGAATACGATGGAGGAAAAGCTTCACTTGATTATTTTAGGAATAGTACAGACACCCAGCTTCATAATATGTATGTAACAGCAAAGAATATTGATGAGACGACAAAAAGACTGAGCTTTACCTTGTCAGAGGCAATCAATATCGCGCTGGACATGGAGCAGGAGCAAGATTAGTACGCCCGTTCAAGCGGGCAGATGGGAGTTCGTGTGTGAACAGGAATCATAAAATCAGGAAGCAGGGAATCTGGATTGTCATTTTCCTGCTGATTCTCACACATCTTATGATGCGTGCCATATATGATATAGAAAATAATATGGAAAACAATGCGTCGTTTGCTGAGAAGCTATACAGCGCATCATTCAGGCAGGGAATCCGTCTTTCCAATCCCTATCTGCTGTATGTCAATGGCAGTGAGCAAAACGGACTGCACTATCAGTTTCTCAAAGGAATGCCGTTGGAGATGTGTCTGTTTCAGGATGCGGAGGAGAAGAATCAGATCACGGAGTATCGGCAGCCATCTGTGATTGAGCAGATGGCTGCCGCTGAAAACAGTCTGGCATATCAGAATCAACAGGAGAATACGATTGAGACTGAGATTCGTGAGGAAGCCATTGCCAATGAAAACAGCCTTGCCAGCGAAATGAATACAGGTGATTTTGTGCCTGTGCAGGCACCTGTTGCCAGATATGCAGCGCAGCAATTGACAGACCCGGCATTCATCAAGCGCTCGTTTTACGCGGTGGACCCGACCACACAGATTCGGTCTGACCAGCTTCAGTACAATACCTTGATGGGGTTTGATGCAGCCATGAAACAGGACAACAGCAAGGTTCAAATCTTGGTGTATCACACGCATTCCCAAGAGGCGTACATAGATTCTACAGCGGGAGATTCATCGGAAAGCATTGTCGGAGTCGGTGAGCACCTGTGTGATATTCTACGCACAAAATATGGGTTTAATGTGCTGCATCATACAGGAGAATATGATGTGGAGAGCAGGGATTATGCATATTCTAATGCTATGGCAGGTTTGGACAAAGTGCTTGCAGAGAATCCTTCCATAGAAGTGATGATAGACCTGCACAGAGACCAGACCAATGCGGATACCAAACTTGTCACCACCATACAGGACAGACCAACAGCGAGATTTATGTTCTTTAATGGTTTGTGCTATACAAATTCATTGGGAACACTAGAGAACCTGCCAAATCCCTATGTGCAGGATAATCTGTCGTTTGCCTTTCAGATGCATCTGGCAGCAGAAGAGTACTATCCGGGACTCACAAGGCGTATATATCTAAAAGGATATCGGTATAACCTGCACTTTAGACCCAAAAGTCTCCTCATTGAGCTGGGTTCACAGACCAATACACTTGAGGAGGCGATGAATGCCTGCGACCCGCTGGCGCATATTCTTGCGATGGTGCTCAATGGGCAAAATAAAGAATAAAAGAAAGGATAGTTTCTTGTTTACTATTTTCATGGAAAGGTGGTATACTATTGATATCAAAAAACAGATATCAAATATTTGAAAGGAAGGATTGTTCTATGGCAGTAATACATTTGACAGAAGCAAATTTTGAGAAGGAGGTACTCGGCTCAGACATTCCAGTACTCGTCGATTTCTGGGCGCCTTGGTGCGGACCCTGCAAAATGTTAGCGCCAGTGATTGATGAGCTTGCACAGGAAGTCACGGACGTGAAGATCTGCAAGGTAAATACAGATGAGGCGGACACGCTTGCGCTCAAATACAAAATACGTTCGATACCAACTTTGATTCTCTTTAAGGGTGGCGCGCCAGCTGCTACGTCTGTCGGCGTGAAACAAAAGTCGGAAATATTGGATTTTATCAAGGCATAAGATTAGATAAGAAGAAATAAATGAAATGGATAAAAGGTTTTCATATCTTAAAGGCGTTTAAGATTGCCCTCGCAGCAGTGCTGTCAATTCTGACAGCGAATCTGCTGGGGCTTGACTACGCCATCACAGCAGGGATTATCACTGTTTTGAGCATCCAGAATACAAAGCGCGAAACGCTTCAGACTGCCAGAGACAGAGGGCTGGCTTTTTTGTGTGCGCTGATTCTTTCCTATTTGTGTTTTCGATGGCTGGACTTTAGCGTTATCGCATTTATTTTATATCTCTTTTTGTTTTCGTTTTTATGTCTGAGTGCCGGATGGGGACAGGCAATCGCGATGGATTCCGTGCTGATCTCTCATTTTTTGACAGAACAGCGTTTTGACAGCGCTATGGTAGTGAACGAATTGCTGGTATTTGCCGTCGGCACGTTATATGGGATTTTGATCAATCTCCATCTGAGGAAAAAGGAAGTTGAATTTGACAGGCTCTCGAAGCTGGTTGACGATGAAATCAAGGGAATCATTCACAGAATGGCAGAAAATATCAGGCAGGAGGACAAGACAAACTATCATTCGGACTGTTTTGTGCGGCTTGAGGATAAGATTCATCTCGCCAAGGAATGTGCGCTTAGAAATTGGAACAATACACTCTGGAGCCAGTCCGCATACGAGCTGGATTACATCAGAATGCGCGAGAATCAGAGCAGGGTACTCAAAAATATTTACGACAGCATTGTCCGAATCACGATGCTTCCAGCACAGACGATGCAGGTCGCTGCCTTTTTTGAGGAGATCGAAGCACAGTATCATCGCGATAACAATGTAGAAGAATTATTAAGACTGCTGGAAAAAATGCTCTCTGACATGAAACGCGAAACACTTCCCCAGAGCAGGGAGGAGTTTGAGGCAAGAGCACTATTGTTCTATACTTTAATGCAGTTGGAGGAATTTTTGACCCTCAAAAATAAATTTGTTTTATCTTACTGTTCACTCCATTCCAGTAACAGGTAAAAATAAATTGTGAAAATTATAGACGAATGAATTTTAATATGATATAATACTTTGCATATAAAAACAAAGGCTGTGAAGAGAAGAGTAGACCGTTAGATACAATACAGAGAGTCTGTATAGGTGAGAGCAGGCATGGAAGGAACGGTTGAAAATGGTCTCGGAGCTGCGCACCGAAGCATAATCGGATAGGATATGCCAAGGCTGCGACGGGTGCACCCGTTAACGTGATAGACTATCGGTGAATCATTTCTCGCCCGTAGTTGATAAGGTCCTTATCGTGAGATCAGGGTGAATTTAGGGTGGTAACACGAAGCGAAGCAGCTCTCGTCCCTGAAAAGTAAATTTTCAGAGAGGAGGGCTTTTTTGATGCATGCGGGTGTCCTTAGAAGCGGATGGATGCCCATAAAAAATGTAAAAAACGTTGTTAACACGATATAGAAATGAGGGATTGAAAATGAATAGAACAATTTTAATCGGAGGTGCATGGCCGTATGCCAACGGTTCATTGCATATCGGACATATCGCGGCATTGCTGCCGGGGGATGTGCTGGCAAGGTATCATCGCGCCTGCGGCGATCAGGTGACGTACGTGTCAGGAAGTGACTGCCATGGAACTCCTGTTGCAATCCGTGCCAAAAAGGAAGGACGGACACCACAGGCGATCAGTGACTACTATCATGAAGAATTTGTGAAGTGTTTTGACAAACTAGGATTCAGCTATGACTGCTATACAAAGACATCCGATGAGGAACACAAAAAGTTTGTACAGGAGTTTCATGCACGCCTGTATCAGCGTGATTTGGTGTATGAGAAGGAGACGCCGCAGGCATTTTGCGAAACCTGTCAAAGCTTTCTGGCAGACAGATTTGTCCTTGGAATTTGTCCTAAGTGTAAGAAGCAGACCAGAGGAGACCAGTGTGATGACTGTGGAACCGTATTGGAGCCTGAACATCTGATAAATCCAGTCTGTGCAGTATGCAGCCGCCCAGTGATATTTCGTAAATCCAGACATCTGTATATCGCAATATCAAAATTGGAGAAGGAATTAAGAGCGCTCGCTGCGCAGGGGGCATCATGGCGGAAAAACGCCGTGGCATTCACAGACCGTTACATTGAGGAAGGGCTGCGGGACAGGGCACTGACAAGAGATTTAGCTTGGGGAATCCCTGTCCCTAGGGCAGGATATGAACAAAAGACAATTTATATCTGGGCAGAGAATGTGTTGGGATATCTGTCTGCAAGCAGACGCGTTGCAAGAGCGCGTGGGATGGATGAGAATGCTTTGTGGGGAGACAATGCAAAACACTATTATGTGCATGGCAAGGATAATATACCATTTCATACCATTATTTTGCCGGCGCTGCTCATTGCAAATGGAGCGGGATGGCATCTGCCAGATCAGATTGTATCCAGTGAATATATGACACTGGAAGGCAGGAAAATATCCACAAGCCAAAATTATGCAATCTGGGTGAAAGATCTGATAGAACGGTACGATCCTGATTCTATCAGATATTATTTTCTGGCAAATGGACCAGAGAAGAAAGATGCAGATTTTTCTTGGAGAGAGTATGTCAATAGCCATAACGGAGAATTGCTGGGCGCATATGGTAATTTTGTTAACCGGACACTGACATTTATAAATAAGTACTGGAATGGAACCGTGCCAGACGCGGCAGCAGATACAGCGATCATGGAACGAATCGAGAATTTGTACGACACAACAGGCAGTTTGATCGAGCGAGGGGCATTCAAGGACGCACTGAATGGACTGTTTGAATTTGTTCGATGGGCAAACAAGTACTTTGATACATGTGCACCGTGGATCACACGCACTTCCGATGAAAACACTTGCAAAATTACGTTATATCAATGTGTACAGATCATAGCAAATCTGGCAGTCCTGCTCAAACCGTTTTTGCCGTTCTCGTCAGAAAAAATCTGTCGTTGGCTTGAGATAGACGAAGAGTGGCATATCCATCAGATTCATGGAGGATATCAAATCCCCAATATACAAATCCTGTTTGAACGGATTGATAAAGAGGTAGTTGAAAAGGAAGTGGAAAAGTTAAAAGATACAAAATGTTGAAAAAAATAGAAAATAGTTGTTGACAGATGAAGAATGTCGTGGTAAGATAATTTTCGTCGCTGAGATAAATGAGCGATGAAAATTATCTTTACAAAGTTTAAAGATACAAAAAATAAAAAAAGTGCTTGACAGATGCGAAAAGCTATGATAAACTAAACAAGCTGTCGCAAACAAGACAGGCAAT
>VSNR01000098.1 GCA_009774345.1 Lachnospiraceae bacterium
CCTTTAGGCGGAAAAGTAACATCGGCCCCGTAGGGCCAACAGCAAACCACCAGCAGGGCTGGTGGTTCGTGACTTTTTTATATCCGTCGCCTATAACTTAGTCCTTACAAAAACGCTCCCGAAAAGCCAACTGGCAAATAAGAATGATACGAGGGATAAATGATATGGTATTTGTTGTTTAGTCTGTTTGATAATTGATAATCATCAAAAAGTAAAATTCAAGTTTGTTGCTGCCCTGTTTCAGTTTTGCCCTTGCCGATATGATACCGCTGGAAGCCATACAGCCGCCACAATACCGAATAACCGCCGCCATTTTAGGCAGTCAGAAAGCAGGAAATCAAGAAAAGTTTTCCTGTTTTTTTGCGCCCGTTTTTGTCAAATGCTGTGTTGTTCATCCCGTGAACCTCCTTTTCATTGAATAAAATGACTGTTACCAAATGTGCATTTTAATTTGTTGGACTAGCCCGATGTAACAGCTTCCTCTAAATGGCTAAAATCCTCTTTGAAAGGCGTAAAAAAGAGCGCTTCGACTATTTCCGAAACGCTCCTTAAGAATCTGTGGATTTACACTGATTTTGTTGGACTTCGAGATGAAAATTGCATTATGGCGTATTATGATGTACCAACACAAAAAATTTTGTTGGACTTTTGTTGGACTTCTGGTATTTTTATTGTACCCAAAATCCGCATCACACTCGACAATTTTACTCCGAATTTTGAAATTTTAATCTTCTAACAATACACGTTTTCTTTCAATCATTTCCCCGATTCTCTCGATATATTGGGAAACATCCTTCACATTCTCGCACCGCTCAATGCGCCCGTCAGAATACACCCTTTTGGTAATCGAACCGGCACCTAATGCGACGATGGTCTGCACTTCTTCCATAATCAAAATATTATAAATCCCATACTTCCCCTCTCTCGCATACCCGACATTCTCAAAATTCCCTGACATATTTTTCTGCCGATAGAGATAGTATGGTTTCATACCCAGTGCATATGCGCCGTTCTGTGCAATTTCCATTGTGCTGTCCGTATTGCGGAGCGTTGCGATACCGTTTTCTTCAATCCACTGGCTGAGTTTTGATGCGCGCTTGACGGCAAGCGAATGGACTGTCAGGCTGTCGGGATTTAATTTGCTAATCTCATGAATTGTGTTTTGTACATCGGCTTCCAGTTCACCGGGAAGCCCTAAGATGATATCCATATTAATGTTGTCAAAACCTGCCGCCCGCGCCAGCCAGAATGCGTCCTTCACCTGTGCTACTGTATGCTGTCTGCCAATGTATTTGAGTGTTTCGTCCTTCATCGTCTGCGGATTCACCGAGATGCGGGTCACACCATGCTTTTTCAGCACATCAAGTTTTTCCCTTGTGATGCTGTCCGCCCGCCCCGCTTCTACTGTAAATTCCGTCACCTGCTGAAAATCAAATCGGTCACGCACATGCCCTAACAGCTTATCCAATTCTTCTGCTTCCAGTGTTGTAGGCGTTCCACCGCCAATATAGACTGTGTCCAAGATCTTGTGCTGATATGTTTTTGCGACGAAATCAATTTCCTGAAAAAGTGCCTGCAAATAGTCATTTACCCGTTTGCGCCACACAGCAATTGGATAGGAAGTAAAGGAACAGTACAGACAGGTTGTCGGGCAGAATGGAATGCCAATATAGATGCTGTAACCGTCCTCATAATGAATCCTGTCAAGGATTGCTTTCTCACGTCTGGCAATGTCGAGGCTCAACTGCGCTTTCTCCTCACTGACAGCATGTGCTGCCTTCAGCCAACTGACAATCTCCATATCCTCCTTCCCTTCTGCCAGCATTCCCATAGCAAGCTTTGTCGGGCGGATGCCGGTCAGGTTTCCCCATGGAAGTGTTTTGCCTGTATAGTCACACAAATCATAATATATCGAAAGTTTGCGCTCCTTTTTTGTGACATCTGTGTCATTTTTGTATGTATGCACGTACTCTTTTCTGACACCTATGTCAAGTATGACTCTCATACTGTCATGAAAAAGCTGTACAATCACTCGATTTTCGCTGTCCTGATGTTCCTCCTGCACCTCTGCTGCATATACTCTCACATCATGCTCTGGATAAAATGATTTCAGCAACGCATGTAAATCATATTGATAATTTTCCCTGTTTGTATATACATTGATCATCTTTACAGTTCCTCCCACTCAATACAGGACGGTTTTTCCTGTGTATGATAAAATGCTGATGCACATTGCAGTGCCTTTTCAATGGAAAGAATCTGATATCCTGTCACAGAATAATCATTCCCGCCGATCTGCCAGCGAAAATTATCTTCCCGGTTCAGATTGCCTATAGATGCAAACATTTCCTCATTGTCTTCGGAAAAATAATTCACGACAGCCTGCTGGTCTTTTACCAGAATAGAAAGTGTACAGGGATAGTCCGCATTCCAGCCATCTGTGCTCTCTCTCATAGATAGATGAATCTCATTGTCCTGACCTGAGCACAGTATTTGCCGAATTTGCTCTTGGTACTCCGCATAATCAAGGTATTCGTTACAGCCGCATAAATCATCAATAAACATTCTGCTCCTCCCATTTACCGCAAAAAAATCCATGCCTAGAATAGGCATTGACTACCCTAAGTAGGCATTGACTACCCTAAGCATGGATTGTATTTCCTTTCATATCCAACAGTTGTTGCGTCCCCGTGTCCTGAGTAGAGCTTCACATCGTCGGGAAGTGTCATGATTCTCTCTCGAATCGAATCGCCAAGCTGCCGCATCGAACCGGAATAAAAATCAGTTCTTCCGACAGAACAGTTAAAAATCGTATCACCGCAGAACAGGGTTTTATCCCCAACAGCGTAAAAACAGCAGCCGCCTTTCGTATGTCCCGGCGTATGAAGCACCTCAAATTCCACACCTGCCATCGTAAAGGTCTGTCTGTCATGAAAATATTCGTCTGCCTCAAAACCATATGCCTTGCCAAACCACCCGGACAGATTTTTTTCCGGGTCTTTTAAAATCTCGGCTTCGTCCTCGTAAGCATATATTTTTGCACCGCTGAGCTCTTTGAGCTTCAAGGCGCCGCCTGTATGATCTCCGTGGCCATGTGTCAGTAAAATGCCCGCAATCTTCTCAAAACCCAGACTTTTTATATCATCATATACAACTTCCCCATGATCGCCGGGATCAATAATTACAATCTCCTCTGCGCCTTCTCTGTACACATAATAACAATTCGTCTGGCAGGCACTAAGTACCCTTCTCTTTACCTTCAAATCCGCCATATCAACCTGTCGTCCTTTCAATATCAATCACACTGTCAATCATCCGCAGTTTATCGACAATCATCTGAAGCTCTTCCCTGCAAGTGATCTCAAATGTCATTGCAATGGATGCGATATCCTGCTTATTGGTTCTGGTGTTCACAGAACGGATATCAATATTTTTCTCTGTCAGAGTCTTTGTAATATCCGCCAGCAGACCGCTTCTGTTCTGCGCATAGATCACAATCTCCGTCAGATATTTCTCTTTCCGCTCTGCCGCCTCCTCAGGCTGCCACTCCGCATCGATCAGTCTGGAACGGTCTATCTCAGACAGACTCATAATGTTGATGCAGTCCGTCCTGTGTATGGAAACACCGCGTCCGCGCGTGACAAATCCGACAATCTCATCACCGGGCACTGGCGCACAACAGCGTGAAAACCGCACCGCCACATCATGAATTCCCTTCACGGTGATTCCTGTCTTGCCTTTGGGCTTCATCAACTTATTTGCGTTATTTTCCTGTATCTGTGCGATCAGTTCCTCATCTGTCGCCTGCTTCTTGTGCTCCTTGGCATACAGCTCCTGCATACGGTTGATAACCTGCCCTTCCTTGAGGGCGCCATGTCCGATTGCCGCAAGCACTGCATCCCAGTCATTAAAACCATATTTGTGCATCACTGCCCGCTGAAGCTCTGCTTTCAGGATCTCCGCTATATTTATATTTTTAGACTTGCAATAGTTCTGAAAAAGCTCCCGCCCTTTCAAAATATTGTCTTCTTTCAGTTCACTCTTAAACCACTGTGAAATCTTGTTTTTTGCCTGCGATGACTTGACGATGTTCAGCCAGTCGCGGCTTGGCCCTTTGGAGTTTTGGGAAGTCATAATTTCGATACAGTCACCGTTATTAATCTGATAGTCAATGGTGACGAGCTTCCCGTTTACTCTGGCACCGATCATTTTATTGCCGACGGCGCTGTGTACACTGTATGCGAAATCAATCGGGGTAGACCCCGCAGGCAGATTCTTTACATCTCCTGCCGGCGTAAAACAATACACATGATCTGAGAACAGATCCAGATCGCTCTTTAAGAGCTTCATAAATTCCTTGTTGTCTGCGGTATCTTTCTGCCACTCAAGGATCTGGCTGAGCCACGCGAGTTTCTCCTCCTCGCCGCCGCTTGAGACTTTGCCGTCACTTGCTTCCTTATACTTCCAATGTGCGGCAATGCCATACTCTGCAACCCGATGCATCTCAAATGTCCGAATCTGTATCTCAAACGGCACCCCCATTGAACCAATGAGCGTCGTGTGAAGCGACTGGTACATATTTGCCTTGGGCATCGCAATATAATCTTTAAACCGCCCGGGCATTGGCTTATACATCTCGTGAATCACACCGAGCGCCGCATAGCAGTCCTTGACAGAATCGACAATGATGCGCACCGCAAATAAATCAAAAATCTGGTCAATGGTTTTTCCCTGATTTTTCATTTTTTTGTATATACTGAAAAAGTGCTTGACCCTGCCGTCAATCTGGGCATCAATCCCTGCATCCGTTATGTGTTCTGCCACTTCGTCCACAATGTCCTGCACATACTTTTCACGCGCATCTTTCCGCAAGGCAATTTTTTCCACCAAGTCATAATAGGCTTCTGATTCCAGATATTTTAAGGACAAATCATCCAGCTCTATCTTAATCTTGGAAATGCCAAGCCGCTCCGCGAGCGGTGAATAGATATCAAGCGTCTCGCGCGCGATGCGCTTCTGGCTCTCTGGCGATTTATATTTTAATGTCCGCATATTATGGAGGCGGTCTGCCAGCTTGATCAGAATCACACGGATATCTTTGGTCATTGCCAGAAACATTTTGCGCAGATTCTCCGCCTGCATCTCCTCACGGCTCTTCTGCAAATCGGGGGCAGCATCCCCTGTATACTGCAACTGCTCTAATTTGGTAACACCGTCAACCAGCAGCTCTACATCCGGTCCAAACTCCTCCTTGAGCTGTGCATTGGTCATAATGGTATCTTCAACAACATCGTGCAAAAGTCCTGCGATAATTGTCTCTTTGTCCAGCTCCAAATCCGCAAGTATGATCGCCACACACAGCGGATGAACGATGTACGGCTCCCCTGATTTCCTGACCTGATCTTTGTGTGCAATACAGGCGGTCTTGTAAGCCTTGTCAATCATTGAAATATCATCAGACGGATGATATTTATGCACACGCCGGACAAGCCCCTGATATAATTCATCGGGGCTTTGAAATTCCTTGATATATTCGATTTTCCGTTCGTCTGCTTTTCTGGATCCAGCCTTACTTCCATTTATAATCAGAGAGTCCTCATATGCTCCTGTTCTTGTCTGTTTCTCATCTGTCACTTCGCATCACCAGCCATATTCAACAAAATATTTATACAATCTGTTTCCTACTTGCCCTCATAGGTTATCGCTGCATCAAGCCTGTAGCCTGCAATCCGCTCTCTTCCTTTGAGCCCTGCAAGCTCCATCAGCACAACGACGCCCACTACCTCACCGCCAAGTGACTCAATCAATTTGATCATGGCTTCTGTCGTACCTCCGGTCGCAATCAGGTCATCCACTACCAGAACCTTTTGTCCCGGCTGAATCGAATCCTTATGCATCTCTATGGTTGCTTTGCCGTATTCCAGATCATAATCTATAGAGACCGTCTCTCTTGGGAGCTTTCCCTTCTTGCGAATCAGGACAAACGGTTTGCGGGTATTATAAGCAATGGGTGTTCCAAAAATAAAGCCCCTTGACTCAGCTCCTGCCACCACATCGTATTCTAAATCTTTTACCAAATCCTGCATGGTATCTATGGCAAGATGCAGTCCGTCGGCATCCTGTAAAACGCTCGTCACATCGCGGAAAATAATGCCGGGTTCTGGAAAATCAGGTATCGCTCTTACGTATTCTTCCAATTTTTTCATAATGTATACTCCAATCTTTTCCTTATTTTTAAGAATATTTAATAGATTTTCATAAGAAGTTTCTAAAAATTTTACTTGAATATCATTATTATAGTATTATTTGATTGTGAAGTCAATTCTTTTTCGCGTTAACTCTGTTCTACCAGATTTTATTTAATTCCAACCCATTGCGCCTCTTCCATCTGGTCTAAGGCATGATCGTCAATGCCAAGTGTGCTGCACCGCTCCCTGATGGCTTCCTCTATGGCTTCTCCTGTGACCCATTCAATGCCGATCTCTTCGCGGCATCTGTTGACATACATCTCGCAAACGCTGATTTGATCATCTGTGCATTCGCTCATATCATAGGTATAAAACCGCTTCTCCCCGATGGTATAGATCGTTACGGTAAAAATAATATCCTTATTGCCATCAAAGACTTCATTGTAGATGTCCTCATTGCTGACATAACTTACGCACCAACCAGACAAAATCTCTGCGCCGTAAATATTCGCAAGCTTTCCACTGTCCAGCAGTGCCAAAATGCCCGTATATTGATCGTCTGCCCCGTTTGAGCCGCCAGTTGTAAACAGTCCGTTTTTGCACGCATTCGTAGCACTCCGCGCCCAGCACTCATACGAGTCTGTCAAATATAACTGCCCGTCTTTCTCTGTGATGACATAGACTGCATAACTGTCATCTTCCGGCGCATAAATCCCAAGCCCTGAAAATTTCACCAGCAGATTTTTTGCGCTGCTGCCGGGACAGTCCAGATACACATACTGCGCATCATCATAAGTAGTTTTTTTCGAATACTCCGGGTTTAAATACCGCTTATTTACATATTCTCCCAGCGTTGCAAAGGTATAGGACTTGCCCGGCTCTAAATTATACGTTAAATAATCATTCTGCGGATAGTCCGATGCGGTGATTGCCGGCACTTCGTTCTTTATAAAGCCTGCATACAAATCCAATGCCGTCTCATTTTGCTGTGTATGATCTGTGCTCTCCTGCAGTGAACTATCACTTTCAAATGTATCACTGTTTGCTGCTGTTGATAATTCGCTTTCATGATTCTGTATCTCATGATTTTGTCCGTCATGATCCTGGACAAGATCCTGAAAGTCTATCGTGGCAATCTGCTGTCCGTCTTGATAGTCTTGATTCTCATTGCCCGCACACCCTGTCAAAACAACTGCTGTGCACAAAAACAGGAACATGTTTTTCATTGTCTTTTCCATTACCGTCCACCTGCATCCCTGCCAATATATTGAATCTGTGCTTTTAACGCCGTACAGTATTCAAACATTCCCTTATTTACACTCAGTATCTCCATGGCTATGCTTTTCAGATCTCTGACTGTCTGTGAGGGGTTTTCATCATATTTCCTGAGAAAACAATTCTTCATTGCGCTGCTGCTGTCTTCAATATACGCTTTTATCTGGTCTTTGTTATACTGCGCGGGTATCGCAGGTTTATTGTAATAATTTAGCGTTTCCTGTGCATGCATCTGAGAAATCATGGCAAATGTTTCCAATGAAGCCAATTGTTCGTAATCCTGATCCAGCAGCGAAAGCTCCTCCTCCATTGTCATCTCTCTCATTTTGCCAAGTTCTCTGTCATACTGGTATCGTTTTCTGCTTCCGTCAGCATGACCATTGACGATATCCTGATACACTTTGGCATAAGCATATACATTCCTTGTAATATCTGTCAGAAAATCGCGGCTGCATCCCTGTGTATATACACCTTTGGCATATTCTTTTTGGCAGTTCTGCATCTCGCAAAGATAATCTCCCCGCATTCCCTGACGCATTGCGTTCTGCACCAGATTCTTATCATAGGTAAAACAATAAAATTCACCCTCCCCCACTTGTTCATAAGAATCCCGCTGTGAGTTCCCCATCTTTTCGGCGTACTGCTGTCTGTATTCCTTCGCATTTTTCTGAATGTCCTCCTGTGCACGCTGCATACTTTTTTGAATTGTCTCCGTTATAACCATTTTTTCCTCCTCATATTTCAAATATAATTGAATGATATCATAAGTTATATCGGCTCATGTATCTAAAAGTATTACACGCACGATGCCGAAGCCACTGCCGCTTTCATCTCACGCACATACCGGCAGACGGGTCCGATGCAGTTTTTTCCATTCTGTGCAATGAGTTTGACAATAGCACTGCCCACAATCGCGCCGTCTGATACCGCTGCCATTTCCCGCGCCTGCTGCGGCGTTGCAATCCCAAATCCAATGGCACACGGGATATCAGACACTTTTTTCACATGGTCAATCATCTCTTTGATATTTGTAGTGATGCTGCTTCGGACTCCGGTGACACCGAGGGAGGAAACACAGTAGAGAAATCCCTTTGCCTGACGCGCGATCATGTCAATACGCTCCTTTGATGTAGGGGCAATCATGGAAATCAGTTCGATTCCCGCTGCCTCACATGCGCCGTTTACCTCCTCCTTCTCCTCAAATGGTACGTCAGGAACGATGATTCCGTCAATGCCGCACTCGGCACACCTTTTTGCAAACCGCTCTGTACCGTATGTGTATACAGGATTGATATAGGTCATAAACACAAGCGGAACATCCACTTTTGCCCGCACACGTTTCACCATGTCAAACAGTTTGTCGGTCGTTGTCCCTGCTTTCAGTGCGCGCTCGTCTGCCGCCTGTATGACAATACCTTCCGCAATCGGATCTGAAAAAGGAATCCCAATCTCAATTAAATCTGCACCTGCTGCTGCCATCTGCGGAATCAATGCCTCTGTCGTCCCTAAATCAGGATCTCCCCCTGTCACAAATGCGATAAATGCTTTCTTGTTATCAAATGCTTTTCTAATTCTGCTCATCTTTCTTTCTCCTTGTCCAAATGTCTTTTTATAGTATTAGTCAAAAATCTCTACGCCTCTATATCGCGCAATTGCCGCAACATCCTTATCACCGCGGCCTGAAATGGTTACAACGATGATTTGGTCTTTGTCAAACTGTGAAGCGATTTTCTTCGCATAGGCGACTGCGTGCGCGCTCTCTATCGCCGGAATAATTCCTTCTGTCCTTGATAAATACTCAAATGCTTCCACCGCCTCCTCATCCGTAACCGGCACGTACTGTGCACGCCCTATGTCATTTAGCTGCGCGTGCTCTGGTCCGATACCGGGATAATCAAGTCCCGCAGATATGGAGTAGACCGGCGCAATCTGCCCATATTCATCCTGACAGAACAATGATTTCATACCATGGAAAATTCCGATGCTTCCGTTTGCGATGGTCGCTGCATTCTTGGGGTTATCAACGCCAAGCCCCGCCGCCTCACATCCTATTAATCTGACACTGGTGTCAGGTATAAATTCATAAAAGGAACCCATCGCATTGCTTCCGCCGCCCACACAGGCAATCACCGCGTCGGGAAGCTTCCCTTCCAGTTCCATGAGCTGCTCCTTGATTTCTTCTCCGATAATCTTCTGAAAATCACGCACAATCATCGGAAATGGATGTGGTCCCATGACAGAGCCCAGCACATAGAGCGTGTCATCCATCCGGGATGCCCACTCGCGCATGGTCTCGTTGACAGCATCCTTTAGGGTCATGGTCCCCGAAGCCACAGGATGCACCTTCGCGCCCAAAAGTTCCATCCGGTAGCAGTTGAGCGCCTGTCTGTCCGTGTCCTCTTTTCCCATAAAAATCTCGCATTCCAATCCCATCAGGGCTGCCGCCGTAGCAGTTGCCACCCCATGCTGGCCAGCTCCCGTCTCCGCAATGACGCGTTTCTTGCCCATCTTCTTTGCCAGAAGCACCTGACCAAGCACGTTGTTGATTTTATGGGAACCTGTGTGATTCAAGTCCTCCCGCTTTAAATAAACTTTCGCCCCGCCCAAATCCTTTGTCATTTTTTCTGCGTAATACAATAGCGAGGGTCTGCCCGCATAATTTCCCAATAAGTGTTTTAATTCCGACTGGAATGCGGGGTCATTTTTGTATCTTTCGTATGCCTGCTCTACTTCCTGCACTGCCGGAACCAGTGTTTCCGGGATGTATTGTCCTCCATATAATCCATATCTGCCTTTTTTTATTTCCATATTCTTATTCTCCATTTTTATATCAATCTTCCCTGACACAATCCAAAAACCTTTTTATCTTCTCCGCATCCTTTACGCCGCCTGTCTCAACACCGGTGCTGACATCCACAGCATAACAATCCGTCTGGCGGATGATCTGCGCCACGTTGTCACAGTCAAGTCCGCCTGCCAGAAAGTATGGTTTCACTGTCTGATTTCTTTCGCGCAGTTTTGTGAAACTTTTTTGCAGTATTTCTATCGAAAAACGCTCTCCCGTACCGCCAGGAATGCCCTTTTTATAAGTATCAAAAAGCATAAAATCAGCATTGTCAGACATTCCTTCCACCACCTGTTCTGAACACAGAACCCGGACTGCTTTTATGACAATCGTGTCAGTTTCTTCCTTTAACTGCCGGATGTAGGATTCTGTCTCATCGCCGTGGAGCTGAACTGCATTGATGACATGTGTGTCACATAGCTGTATGACATGTTTGACTGGTTCATTCACAAAAACACCCACTGCCTGAATGCGCTGGTCTAACATCTGCCGCATAAAAAGTGCCTGTTCATCTGTGACAAACCGCTTCGTCCCAGCAAACACAAAGCCTGCATAAGCCGGCAGATACCGGTTGACAATCTTCACATCTTCCTGCGTCCGCAATCCGCATATTTTTACTTTTGTCATCCCTTGTCTCCTACATTCCTCTTAAATTTTTTAACATCCCCGCCTTATCTCTGCTGCGCATCAGCGACTCACCAATCAGGACACCATCCACGCCTGCATCACGCAGTGCCTGTATGTCCCTGGCGTTCTGGATGCCGCTCTCCGCGATAAACAGAATGTTGTCGGGCACCAGCGCTTTAAGGCGTATACTGTTCTGAATGTCCACTGCAAATGTTTTTAAGTCCCTGTTATTCACGCCAACCAGCCGCGCGCCTGCATCGAGTGCACAGTACAGCTCCCGCTCATCATGCGCCTCCACGAGTGCCGACAATCCCAATTCGTCACACACTGCCTTGTATTCCCGAATGGTATCCGTATCAAGCAGCGCTGCAATCAGCAGGACACACGAGGCGCCTAACAGCTTTGCCTCGTATATGAGATAGGGGTCCACTGTAAAGTCTTTTCGAAGCGTCGGGACAGATACCATATCACTGATTTCCTTTAAATAGTTATCGTCCCCCTTGAAATAATCCGGCTCCGTCAGTACCGAAATACAGTCTGCCCCAGCCTTTTCATACGCCTGTGCAATCTCCCTGTAGGAAAAATCCTCTGCGATCATTCCTTTTGACGGCGATGCTTTTTTCACCTCGCATATGAAGCTGAGCTCTTTATGGGCAATTGCCCGGGTAATTGCCCTCTCAAAAGGAAATACAAATGTATGCTCCTCAGCCGCAATCTTTAGCGCCCGTCTTTTCACTTCGTCAAACGGCATCATTTTGTTCTTGTGCTCCACCCTTGCCCGGGCGGAGGCTGCCAAATCGTCCAGTATCATGATACTCCCTCCTTTGCTATGCATTCGTAAGCCTGATAAAATTCTGCAATGTCTCATACGCCTTTCCGCTCCTGATGGTCTCGCGTGCGATTTCTGCCCCCTGTGCGATATCGGAAGCCCCGCCCATCAGATAAATGCCTGCGCCAGCGTTTAAAATCACAGCATCCGCCTTTGCATCGGTGCACTCGCCTCTGAAAATACGCTCTGTGATTCTTGCATTTTCAATGCCGTCTCCACCTGTCAGGTCCTTCTTTTGGCATCTTTTAAAGCCAAACTGCTCTGGTGTAATCACATATCTTTCAAACGTCCCGTTCCTGACTTCCACACAGGTTGTCGGTGCACTCATAGAAATCTCATCGAGTCTGTCCTGCCCGTACACTACAAGCGCACGCTTTACGCCAAGGTTGCTCAGCACATGTGCCAATGGCTCCACTAAGTCCTCGCTATAGACCCCCATCAGTTCCGCATTTGCCTGTGCAGGATTTGAGAGGGGTCCAAGAATGTTAAACACAGTTCTTAGCCCGATTCCTTTTCTCACAGGTCCCACAAAACGCATTGCCGCATGATATTTCTGGGCGAACATAAAGCAGATATTTCCCTCCTCCAGCACCCTTGCATTTTGCTCTGGTTCCAAGTCCAGCCTGACACCAAGCGCCTCAAGGCAGTCGGCAGCGCCGCTTCTGCTTGACACACTCCTGTTTCCGTGCTTCGCCACCTTATACCCTGCCGCCGCAGCCACAATGCTCGCCGCTGTGCTGATGTTGATGGAATTTGCCTCATCGCCGCCTGTTCCAACAATTTCAAGCACATCACCGCTGACGGGGACTTTCGTTCCGTGCTTCCTCATTCCCTTTGCAAATGCGGTGATCTCCTCGACCGTTTCCCCTTTCATCCTAAGCGCGGTGAGAAAGGATGCCATATTGATCTGCTCTGCCTCGCCGCTCATCATTTCGTCCATCACCTGTGCTGCCTCATCCGCTGTCAAATCCATATTTTCCACTATTTTTTTGGTTGCTTCTACAATCATTTCCTGTCCCTGCCTTTCCTGATTCATAAAATATCTGTTATCAAATATGCAAAAAGTTTTCTATCATCTGCTTACCAGACGGTGTCATAATCGACTCCGGGTGAAACTGTACGCCGTAAACGGGCTGGGTCTTATGCTGCACCGCCATCACCACCCCTTTCTCATCGACCGCTGTAACGGTTAGCGCATCGGGAATCCTGTCCCGGTCCGCCACAAGGGAATGATATCTTGCGACCTCAAGCGTCTCCGAAAGTCCCTGAAAAATCCGGCTCTTATTGTCTGCGTGTATCAAGCACTGCTTTCCGTGCATCAGCTCCGGCGCATAGGTAATGCTGCCGCCAAATGCCTCGCATATTGCCTGATGTCCCAGACAGACGCCCAGTAGCGGGACTTTTCCATTTGCTTCCCTGATAAGTGATTCGCAGATTCCTGCCTCGGACGGCTTTCCCGGTCCCGGTGAAAGTACGATGCGTGTCGGTGCCAGCGCCAGAATCTGTGCAGCCGTATATGTATCATTTCGGATGACAAGCAGTTCTTCTGGTTCCTTGCCTTCTCCCAGCAGTTCTCCAATCATCTGCACTAAATTAAACGAAAAACTGTCATAATTATCAATTAACACAATCATTTTTTTCCTCCCTGACATGCATGTGTCACGTTTACAATTCCTGATATTCACTCAGCATACATCCTGTACCCTGCATATTGCATCCATTACAGCGCCCGCCTTGTCTGCACACTCCTGATATTCATTCTCGGGAACGGAATCTGCCACAATCCCAGCGCCCGCCTGCACATAGACCTTGCCGCCCTTTTTGACTGCCGTCCGAATTGCAATGCATACATCCAGATTCCCGCTGAAATCAAGATAGCCAATCGCTCCGCCGTACACCCCCCTAGGCACTGGCTCCAGCTCGTCGATAATCTCACACGCCCTGAATTTCGGTGCACCGGAAAGTGTTCCCGCAGGCAGCAGCGCCTCGATGGTGTCACTACACTTTTTATCCTCTGCAAGCGTTCCGGTGACAGTGCTTGCAATGTGCATCACCTTGGAAAAGCGGTGAACCGCCATGTAATCTGTGACTTTAACACTGCCATACTCTGCAATTTTTCCAATATCATTTCTCGCCAAGTCAACCAGCATATTGTGTTCCGCACGCTCTTTTTCATCTGCCAAGAGTTCTCTCTCCAGTGCAAGGTCTTCTTCCTTGTCCTTTCCACGTCTCCTTGTCCCTGCTACCGGAAATGTCGTCAGTTTTCTGTCTGATAGCTTTACCATCGTCTCCGGTGAAGTCCCTGCAATCTGTAATTCCCTCAGACTGATAAAGTACATATAGGGGGAGGGGTTGGTCGTGCGCAGCACCCTGTATGCATTGAGCAGGCTTCCTTCATAACTGGCTTCAAACCTCCTTGAAATCACTCCCTGAAAAATGTCACCTTCCTTGATGCGTTGTTTTGTCTTTTCGACCACTGTACAGTATTCTTCTTTCGTAAAATTACAGGTAAATTCTGGTGGCGGCAATGGTTTTTCACAGGGCACTGGTTCCGTGCACCGTATGGTTTCCGCAAATGTTTCCAGTTCCGCAACTGCTTTCTGGTATCCTGCCTCTCCCTCTTGCAGCCTCACATTGATAATAAAACACAGCTTATGATGCAGATGATCAAATGCAATCAGTCTTTCAAACAGCATCAGCTCACAGTCATTGATATCACTTTGTTTGATACGCAGCCTTGGCTCCGCATACTGAATCATTTCGTAGGCAAAATATCCGACCAGACCACCCGTAAATGAGGGAAAACCGTCAATCTGAGGGGAACGGTAGGTATCAAGAAGTGACTGCAATGCTTCTTTGGGCGTTCCAGGTAAGATACGCACCATCCCATTTTCTTTTACCTTCGTGATTCCATCTTTGCAGGAGACTGTGAGCTTCGGGTGAAATCCCAGAAAAGAATATCTGCCAGAGCTTCCCCCGTCAACACTTTCCAGCAAAAAGTACTGTTCATCCAGCGCTGCAAGCTTCCTGAGCATCCGAATCGGCGTAATGTCATCTGCCAAAACTTCCTTGCACACCGGGATATAGGTGTATTTATTCTCATACTGTTTTACCTGAGCATACGTTGGTTTTATCATTGCTGCATCATCCTTCTTTCTTTTTGATATTTTATTTGTTTTAGGTGCCCGTGTGCATAAAAAAAGCTCCTGTCCTAATATCTCTACTAGGACAAAAGCTCTAAAACTTCTGCGGTACCACCTAATTTGGCGTATCAAAAATACACCCTCTCTACACACGCACCATCATGCGCTTTCCCTTGATAACGGGCGGAAATCCCGTTGGGCATTACTCAAGTCATCTTGATACAATCCATCTGACTCTTTGCTCCCACCTTCCCAAGTCCATTCCATGCCTTATTGAATACTGTAATCCCACCACCTACAGCTCTCTGTGAATCTCCTAACACATGTACTCCTCTTGGTCATTAGTTTCGTGTCGGTATTGAATTTTGTTCTTGAATTAAAACTATCATATACGCTTTGACAGAATATGTCAAGAGAAAATTCATTTTCTTTTTCTAATTTCTTTTTCTAATTCATATCTTGACAATCTACGCTGATAACGTTACAATGAACATTGTTCAGCATAAAAGGGAGGAACCACATGAATACCATTATCACTTCCAAGGAAGCCATTTTAGACAAGAGCAAGCAGCTGGTGGCAGCACAGGGCTGGTCTGCTGTCAGTATTCGGAATGTCGCCGCAGCCTGCGGGGTTTCGGTGGGCTCCATCTACAACTATTTTGCATCCAAATCCGACTTAATCACCGCCACGGTGGAAAGCATCTGGTATGAGATCTTCCACTTTTCAGAGCGTCAGGCAGAATTTGACAGTTTTCCAGACTGTGTGCAGTGGGTATTTGACAGCATCAAAACCGGCAGCGAAAAATACCCCGGCTTTTTTGCCTCACACGCTATGCACTTTTTGGGGGATGATAAGACGGATGGAAAACAAAAGATGGCACAGTCGTGGGAACACATCCGTACAGAGCTTTTTCGTGTTTTGAAAAAAGACAAGAAAATCCGTCAGGATGCTTTTGATGAAACACTGACGGCTCAGAAATTTGTAGATCTCGTATTTTCACTAATTATTTCTGCTCTGGTTTGTCAAAATTACGACGGCAGCGGGGTTCTGGCACTCATACAGCGAATTCTTTATGTATAATCCGCACACTATTTATCATACAGTGCGCTGAATCTTTTGAAGCAGCCTCTCTTTTACTGGCGGCTTTAATAAATATCATTGCCTGCGCACCCGATACCACTAGGGCAGCCTCATAAGTAACTTCCAGCATTGCCTTGATCGTTCTCCCCATAACACCTTGATAATTGAATGAAGGCTTTACACTCTTCTACAAAACCGCTATAATAAATATAACAAATGTATCAATCAAAAAGGCGGTGACGATATGGAAATATTGGAAATGTTAGATAAAGAACTAATCACAACGACTATTGATAGATATAGGCAAATGGTGGTCACGAAAATGAAATGCTTGATTACCTCATTAAAATAACTACTGCAAAATTATCCTCTTTAGGCGTTAATGTTGAGGATATAACGCTTTAACAACTCATAACTTAAAAAAGTGTAAAGGAATATTGACAATATCAATCAGTTCCATATTCAGTTTTCTTTACAACTTTCACACGCTCCACACAACCATGTTTTTATCAAAAATATGATTTTTTGCATTTTTTCTTAAAAATATTCAATTTTTTACGATTTTTTTGTGATTTTTGGGTTATTTTTTGATTTTTATTGATTTACTAATTACTACTGATTTTCTGAAAATTACAATTAGATATACTACAC
>VSNR01000099.1 GCA_009774345.1 Lachnospiraceae bacterium
CTTTTGTAATGATACTATAAATGAAAAAAAGGTACATTATATTCAATATTCACCTTATTTTCTTTTAGCTTTAAACATGTTGCCTCAACATGCTTTACAGTTTTTAAATCAATATTAGGATGGACTTTAAAGAAAATCTCAGGATTAGTCAGCCATAATGGATCATCAAAAGAGCCATGTCAGCGGCATCAATATTTCCAGAACGAATCGTCTGATATACCTTTTCCTTATCTTTGCTGCAAAGCTGAATCATAATTTAGTTCCCCTCTCAGAGGCAGTCCAGTTGCGCTCGCTGTTATGCAGAACAATGTCTTCTGTGTGACTTCTTTCTTTGTATTTTCTTTTTCCTGTGTATCCATGTATTCTGTCGATCTCCTCTTCCAGTAGGTTTTTCAGTTGTTAACTTTTAAAGGTTTTCTCCTGTAATCATAGTATCACAGTTTTTCTTATGTTTCAAGCAGCAGATCCACTCTGGCAGGAACCTGCTGGAAGCAGCGTAAAAAAGAGTTCTCGGTGCAGGCGTTCCGTCCCATGTATCTGATCGGTGCAGCGCTCATGGGAGAGGTGGAGGATGTAAAAAAGAAACTGCTGTATCAAAATATGGAATCAGTGTAAAAGCGATTTTAAAGAGAACGGTCTTTGTATATAATAAATTTTGTTTTTTTAATCTATATAACGGTTGTTTTGAAGGATTTATTATTCAAAATAAAATAAATCTTCGAATTTTTTATCTAAAGCAATACACAAGATGAGTGCCAGCTTGGCGGTTGGACTGAATTGCCCTGTTTCAATAGAACTAATTGTGTTTCGTGATACACCTACCATTTCGGCTAATGCTGATTGTGAAAGTTTCTGTTCAGCCCGTATTTTTTTTATATTGTTTTTTAAAATTAAATTATCATTCATTAAAATAGCCCCACACTGAATTTATATAAGAAATAGATTGATGCCAACAAAAAAACGATACCACAAGCTACAATAAATTTCTTTCTTAATTTGATTCCTTCGTAGGTGAAACCTAAACCTGATGTGCAGAATAAAATAGATATGATATCTGCCGGGGACTCTGTCCGCATCAATTTTATGACCATTATAATAATCCCTAAAATAATAAGCCCCCATTGTGAGAAAGCATCTCTTTTCAAACGCACATCTTTTTCGCGTTCATCGCCATAAACATTTTCTTCTCTACTTTTTGATAAAATTTCATTTTTGTCCATTGTTATGATCTCCTTTTTATTGACAAGTTTTATTGACATTTTTGATTATAGCATTACCAAGTATACTTGTCAATAGTTATTGCAAAGTTTTCTTTGCAATATTTTGATGGAGGTAAGGTTTGGCAAGACTGCCTGCATGAACGATCCATGTGTTGAACCATTGTTTAAGCGTCAAAGCTGTACAGCAAGAGGAAGGCTTTACACCTGATTCAGAATCTGTTATGATAGAGATGTAACAAGCAGTCGGGATGATGAACGAAAGACAGGTGATTGTATGCCAAATAATGCAGAGATTGCAAAAGATACGATTGAGCAATTTAAAAAAATTCAAGATTATATGGTATTAGCAAAAGAAGAACATGCAGTGAAAACATATGATAAATTAAAAAGAGAATATCTGTCATTAAAAGCATTATTGAATGTCATTGGTGTAAACTTAATAGACATTGATCTTATCAAAGAATAATAAAAGGGTGTAAAGTCTTATGAAATGCTGGGGACTTTACACCTTTTCACGTTATTTTGAAAATAGCTTTTCTTGGTTCTTTTGACTGAGGTAAGGTTCGGCAAGGCTGCCCGCATGGGCGATCAGTGTGTCAAACCACTGCTGCCCGGTCTCTGCACTGGCGGCATCTAAGGGCAGTCTGCCTTTGGTTTGCAGTAACTCTTCGCAGGCGTATGCCATGACTTTTCCTCGAAGCCCGGTTTCGTTCCCGCTGCAAAAGTGGTTTAAGAAATTGTTCAGCGTAGCATTTCCATAATAAATTAATGTGCGGTATGAGAGGTAGTTCATATTCGTGTAATCCTGTGGACTTGAGGAAAAGGCAGGGTCTGCACAGATGGTGTCCAGCAGATTTTCCAGCACAGTGTCTACATGGACTTTGCCGGATTGCAGCGCCTGAGCATAGCAGTTTTGTATCTGGGGGATAATGTAGCGCTGACTGTCCAGCGCATTCTCGACAATGTGTGCTGGAAATTTTTGCCGGATATCGTCCACATAGTAGCTGCCATCGCGGGGCTCCCAGTATTCTTCTAACTGGTATCCATGTTCAGTGAGTGCAAAGGTCACCGCAACGGGGATATGACTGCCGCCAATGTTTTTGATGCCTTTTGCTGACACGTCATAGATCTCAAATAATGCCCAGCCGTAGCAGGTGACATGATGCGTGTTGTCATCGTTTGCAGACACTGTTTCCAGCGTGACGAAATCACAGTAGGCATTGCCAGTAAAAGCGGGGGAGGAGGAAATATTTTTCTCCATAATGGCAGCAGCAATGGCGGCAGCTAATTCCGTTTTCTGCTGGCCGCTGTCTGGTGTGGCGGTCTCCTCAGTCTCCATGACAGACGGTTTTTCGTCCTCATCAGTGACATCATAGGGCTGGGCATCGACAACAGACGGTTTTTCGTCCGTGTCTGATAAATCATAGGGTCTGTAACTGACCGCAAGCTGTTCATAAGCTGTCAGGCTGTTATACCATTCCAACCATGCGATCGTCTCTTCCGATAAATCTGATCTGTCATACCAGCGGTTGAGGTACTGGATTTTTTCAGTAAAAGCGGCATCGGCAATCCGCACATCCACACCCTCCACATGTACATAGACGGTAAGTTCTTTGTCTGGATGGCTGCCACTTACGCCGACCTGAAACCAGGCGTCTTTCTCGGCGTACATCTCCACATCCAGACCGGGCGTCATATAAGTAGGTTCGTAGGCGTCCTTGCGGGTGTGATAGACTGGTTTTAAGACGACTTCTGTGTCGCCCAGCCCTTCTCCGCAGGACAGTGTTATTTTATTTTTGTGCGGAGAGATCTGTGTATCGGAATAGTGAAAATGATGCTTGCTTCCTGCGGGAATGATGATTTTCAGGTCATAAGCATCTGTCTTGGGATTGGTTAGAAAACAGACGCCCACAGCAATACATGCTGTTAAGGCGGCCAGTATCAGCCCAAAAGCCGGTTTTTGGTACTGTAAAACCGTTTGAATGCGCTCGCGGATTCCTATTTCACCGAATGCGAGCGGATAGACTATGCTTTTGCGGCGGGGCAGGCTGCACGCTAAAAGGGCAGAGGAATAGGCTTTTTTCCCGGCAAAGTCCATATCTTTGATCACCCGCTCATCACAGGCAAGCTCAAGATCGCGGCAGAAAAGACAGTGGGCAACCCACACCAGCGGGTGAAACCAGTAGATGCAAAGCAGCAGAAAAGCGAGGAGCTTCCACCAGTGGTCGAGACGCCGCAGATGCGCCTTCTCATGTGCAAGGACGTACTTTATTTGAGCGTCATCCATGTCAGACGGCAGATAGATGCGCGGTCTGATGAAACCGAGTATAAAAGGAGTGTGTACCGCGTCGCAGAGCCAGATTCTGTCCTGAAAAGGGACTGCCTCCTGCACTTTATGACGAAGCCGCATATAGCTGAAAATCCCATAGCATACCAACACGGTCATACCAAGAATCCAAGCCAGACTGGCAAGGCGCAGGGTGGTTTCGAACAAGATGTTTTTGGGCATGGCGGATACGGGCACTTTATTATACACATTATTATAAGAAAGAAGTTCTGCGCCGGCACGTGAAGAAGATGCCTGCAATGCAGCAGATGGCTGGATGGGGGTGGCATCGGGGATGAAACTAAACGCGCTCTCGAACGAAAAGGGGCAGATTAAACGGACAGCCACCAATGCCCAGAGCAGACAGGAAAGGTATTTTGGCGCTTTTTTCATCAACAGGCGCAGCAGGAACACGGCAGCGATCAGCCAGCTTGCGGCGATGCCCATATTGAGTATTTTGAGAAAAATCATCTTATCCCTCCTCAGCGTGGTCGATCATGCGGCGGATTTCCTCCGCTTCTTTTGGGGTCAGGGTGCTGTCTTTGGTAAAAGCAGCGATAAAGGCGGGCAATGAACCGTCAAAAGCTTCCTCGACAAACTGGCGGCTCTGCATGGAATAAAATTGTGTCCGTGAAATCAGGCTGGTGACAGTTCCGTTGCTGTTCACAAACAATCCCTTGTCACAGAGGCGTTTCAAGACGGTGTGTGTCGTCGTCCGCTTCCATGTAAAGGCGTCCGCAGCAAGTTTTACCAGCTCCGAGGAAGTCACAGGCTCATGCGCCCAGATGATGTCTGCGAAGCGGGATTCAATGACGCCTAACTGTATTTCTGGCATAGCAGTTTCCTCCTTTTTTATACTACAAGCAGTAGTCTGTATAATTATATACTACTGCTTGCAGTCTGTGATGTCAAGGGGGATTAAAAGATTTTTGCTGGAGGACTGGGAGATGAAGATTTAAGCCAGATGCACTTCCACAATATCATCAAATAATATCTTCGTCTGTACAATCTGCAAGATGCGGCTGGTCTGGTCTATCCGCGACACAACCCCGGTAATTTTCACATATTCACGCTCATGATAATAGACGACCGTGGCAAGGAGTCCTTTTTGCAACAGATGCATTTTGCGGTCGAGCGCTTCTGCCATCTCGTCAGACAGGAGGATGCGCGGAACTGTCACATGCTCCTTTGCCTCGAGTGCCTCTGTAAGACCAGTGAGGGCGGCAAAGGGCATAAACTGTTTTGCGCGTTTTTCTATGGGCATGGGACAGGGTGGTTTTTTCATGCTCTGTGGCCTCCGATCTGTTTGTTACGGGTGATGGTCATCGCGTTGTTCTCAAGATTCATTCCTTTTAAGATCGCATTTTTTCCGTATTTTTGTTTGATTTCCAGAACTGCTTTCTGTAGTCTGCGGCTTCGCTCCAACTCTTCAAAGCTGACATAAAGACTGCTCTGGCAGCAGGTCTCAGGGCGGACATCGTTGCAGGTGATCGTTACTTTCCGTATCGAGAGCAGGGGATTGACAATCCTGCGGTACAGGGCAGTGACTGCCGGGATGATAACAATGTCTGCGCTGGTTTCCATGTCGAGTGCTGTTGTGCCATGGGCGTATTCCACGACATGAAATCCAGAATAGCCAATGTGCAGTGTGATGGATTTTGTGACAAGATTCTGGCTCACAAGGTCGAGACACAGTAAATCAGCCATTTCTTTGACAATCAGTTCTGCGTCCTTGCAGGAATAATCTTTCATTAAAACCTGTCCGCTCGAAAGGCTCTGGCTCTCAGGACGATAGGACTTGATCTCTGCGATGGTCACAGGCTCGCGTCCCCAAGCGTGGTCGATCAAAAGTTCCGCGTCAATGCCAAAGATCTGATACAGGAAATCTTCGTCAGTTTTGGCGAGATCTCTCATCGTGAAAATGCCATAGGAAGCAAGCTTTTTGGCAGTGCCTGCGCCGATGCGCCAGAAGTCGGTGAGCGGTTTGTGTGTCCACAGCTTACGGATATAGGACTGCTCGTCCAGCACACCGACACTGTCGGGCGAGGGTTTGGCGGTAATGTCCAGTGCGATTTTGGCTAGGTATAGATTGCTTCCGACACCGCAGGCAGAACGTATCCCTGTACGGTCATAAATCTCCTGCATGATGCGTAATCCAAGCTCTCTTGCCGACACGCGGTACAGGCTCAGGTAGGGCGTGACATCCATAAATGCTTCATCGACAGAGTAGACATGGATATCCTCCTTGGCAATATAATGCAGATAGATACTGTAGATTTCTGCGGAATAGTCAATATATTTCTGCATTCTGGGCGGGGCGGTAATGTATTGTATGGAAGGGGGGATTTCACCGAGACGGCAGCGGTTCTTGATACCGAGTTTTTTCATCGCGGGGGTAATGGCAAGGCAGAGCGTGTTGACAGACCGCTCCGGGTCTGCGACTACGAGGTTTGTCGTCATGGCGTCCAGACCGCGCTCTGCGCATTCCACAGAGGCATAGAATGATTTCAAGTCGATGCACAGATACGTTTTTTCCATGGAAAATTCCTTTCAACGACAGCGTTTATTAGCGTCTTATTATAAATATAGTATGACCAAATAGTTCGGTTTATGTACGGAATGCATCAGGAGTATTGAATTAATTCTAAAAAAAGTATAAAATAAGAAAGAACTTAGAAAATCTAACGAAGGGAGAAGAGTGAGAATGATCGAAAAGTTATTTAAACTCAAAGAAAACAAAACAGATGTCAAGACAGAGGTCATTGGCGGCATCACAACATTTATGACGATGGCGTATATCCTCGCGGTGAATCCGACGCTGCTCTCCGCGGCGGGCATGGACGCGACGGCTGTGCTGATGGCGACGTGTCTTGCTTCCTTTATCGGGACGGCAGTCATGGCGCTGATGGCAAATTATCCGTTTGCGCTGGCGCCCGGCATGGGACTCAATGCTTATTTTGCATTTACTGTATGCGGAACATATGGCTATGACTGGCGCGTGGCGCTGCTTGCCGTATTTGTGGAGGGTATTATTTTTATCATCTTATCGCTCACAAATGTCAGGGAGGCGATCTTTAATGCGATTCCAAGCGGACTGAAAAAAGGAGTGAGCGCGGGCATCGGACTGTTTATCGCATTTGTTGGCCTACAGGGAGCGCACGTGATCGTAAACAGCGACTCCACACTCACGACCTATGTCAGTTTTGCGGCGGAATTTCACACGCTGGGAATCTGTGCGCTGCTTGCCATTATCGGTACGCTATTGACCGCGGTGCTCTATACATTGAATGTGAAGGGCTCGATCTTGATTGGCATTGTTGTGACATGGATTCTGGGCATGATCTGTCAGGCGCTGGGGATTTATACCGTGGATGTTGAGAATGGTTTTTATTCTTTGTATCCGACATTTGCCATCACGGATTTTACGGCATTGTCAGAGACTTTTGGACAGTGTTTCGTGGGCGATTTCTCCAACGTAAGCATCCCGAACTTTATTGTTGTGCTGTTTGCGTTTCTGTTTGTGGACATGTTTGACACCATCGGAACGCTGGTGGGGGTTGCCACCAAGGCAGACATGCTTGACAAGGATGAGAAACTGCCAAATATCAAGCAGGCGCTGCTGGCAGATGCCATCGCGACCTCAGCGGGCGCAGTGCTTGGCACTTCCACGACAACGACGTTTGTCGAGAGTTCGGCTGGTGTTGGTGCAGGTGCAAGGACGGGTCTGGCATCCATTGTGACCGGTCTGTTGTTTCTGGTCGCCATCTTCTTCGCACCGATTTTTACAGCAATACCGGGGTTTGCAACCGCACCAGCGCTGATCTTTGTGGGCTTTTTGATGGTATCGTCCATTATCAAGGTGGATTTTGATGACTTGACAGAATCCGTGCCGGCGTATCTTTGTATGCTCGCGATGCCGCTTGCATATAGTATCTCAGAAGGAATCGCCATCGGCGTGATCTCCTATGTGGCAGTGAATGTCTGCTGCGGCAAGGCAAAGAAGGTCACTCCGCTGATGTATGTGCTGGCGGTGCTGTTTATCTGTAAGTATATTTTTCTGTAAAAGGAGGTCATTCTACGAAAATACGTTTTATAGAACCGGGAAACAGACCCTACAAACCGACGCCCTTGAATTATTTCGTGTATGACAGGTATATCCGCACGCCCTCTGTCGGGCTGAACACGCTGGCGACGATCGTGAAAGAAAAAGTGCCGGACACCCTGATGTACAGCGAATCCATCTCGCGGCTGGTGATGGAAGACCTGCTGGATGCGGATATTATTTTTATCGGTATTTTTACCTTTAATGCAGTGCGGGGCTACAAGCTGGCGCGCTATTTTAAGAAAAAAACCAATGCCGTCATTGTGATGGGCGGTCTCCATGCCTCGATGAATTATAAGGAAGCGGTCAGATACTGCGACTATGTGCTTCTGGGGGAAGGGGACGAATCCATCTTAGAGCTGGTGGATGCTGTGAAAAAGAAGGTGGCGCCCGCCTTTCCGGGTGTCGCATACAGAAAAGATGGCAGGCTGGTTCATACCGGGGAGCGCAAGCCGCCGGAGCAGTTCGAGACGATACCGGACAAAAATCTGGTCTATCATTATAAGAAAATGGCAGGACACAATACACTCTGGGGGCAGGTGCACGCGTCCAGAGGCTGTCCGCACAACTGTGATTACTGCGCGCTGGTGCGTCATTTCGGGCGGCGCGTCAGGACGAGATCGCCCGAAAATGTGCTGGAGGATATCCGCCGGACAATCGCGTTTCACGAGGAGGGGCATCACAGGCTGTTGAAGGCATTGTGGATTACCGATGACAACTTTTTTGCAGACCGTGACTGGGCGATGGCGGTACTGCAAAAAATCATTGACAGCGGCATCCAATATCATTTCACCGTGCAGGCGCGCTGGGAGGTCGGACTGGACAATGAGATGCTCCTGCTGCTCAAAAAGGCTGGTTTTGTCGAGCTGGCAGTGGGGATTGAATTTATAGAGGATGAATCCTTTGCGCTGTATCACAAGAAAAGCAGCAAGGACAAGATCGTGGAATCCATCCGCAATATTCAGCGCCATGGACTGAGTGTCCGCGGGCTGTTTATCTTAGGCGCGGATAATCATACCGTCGGTGCCGGGGACCAGCTTGCGGACTTTGTGATCGAGCACCACATCAAGGGGGCGCTGATTCAGTGTATGTACTTCGTGCCGGGAACACCTGTGTACGAGAGCCATAAGGACAGACTGCTTCACCGGGACTGGAGCAGATATAACGGGAATGCCGTACATATGCCAGTGCGGATGACGCCTTACGAGCTGCAAATGGAGTGCATCAAGGCGAGCAGAAAGATTTATTCTTTTCCGAGATTACTCCGTGCACTTTTGTGCGAAGATGCGCTGCATAAGCTGTTGTTTCTGGGGGAGTATTTCTGGCATATGAGCATCCGGGCTGACTTGAAAAAGGAGTTAAAGTATTTGAGGGGGTGTGGCATTTTATCTTCTGACTGCCAAAATATGTAAGTCTGTATGAACAGTCCATGAAAGGAACGTGAAAGAGCGTGTTTCATGGACTGTTTTTATGCACCGCCCCATGCAGGAGAATGCAGCGCATGGGGCCATAAAACTTCTATTGACAATACATTAAATGAAGGTTATAATGAACATTGTTCATATTGAAAATTTGCTAAGGAGGTGGATGATGAAAGTAAAACGCAACACGCTGCTGTTTCTTGCCTTCCTCGTGTGGAGTGTGGCAGGCTTTAACATCCTTCGCATTGGGCTGATGGCATATCCCGCCTATCGCAGTGCGGTGAATTATCTGCTGTCTGTGCTGGTTTTTGCAGTGTTTCAGAAGTTTATTTTTGGAAAACTGGTCAAAAAGCATACTGCGAGAATTAATGCCTACCCGGATGAACGGCAGTTTTTTCTCAAGTTCTTTGACGGGAAAGCATTTGCTATTATGGCAGTGATGATGAGCGGAGGCATCGGCTTACGGACAAGCGGGCTTGCGCCGGAGCGGTTTATCGCGGTTTTCTATACGGGGCTGGGCGCTTCCCTTCTGCTGGCGGGATTGTTGTTTGGCAGGAACTATGCAAGAGCAGTTCGGACTGAAAATAAAGAATATGAAAGGAAGATATGATGCAGGCTATCGTTGAAACATTATTTGACACCGTTTATTTGTTTTCCGTGATTTTCATTGGCATTACAATGATTGTAAAGTGCAATGGAAACAAGCAGTACCGTCTGTTTGGCATAATGGCGGTGGTCCTTGGCGCGGGGGATTCATTCCATTTAGTGCCGCGGGCATTTGCGCTATGCACAACGGGACTGGAAAATTACACAGCCGCTTTGGGAGCCGGCAAATTTATCACGTCCATTACGATGACAATTTTCTATATGATTCTATATTATGTCTGGCGGATAAGATACAATATCCAAGGACAACACGGGATAACGGTCACAGTCTATCTTCTGTCTGCATTGCGTATCGTGATTAGCCTGTTCCCGCAAAACCAATGGCTGAGCGCAGCATCCCCTGTTTCATGGGGAATCTACCGCAATATTCCTTTTGCATTATTAGGTCTGCTGATCATTGTATTGTTCTATAGAAGTGCAAAGGAACAAGAGGACCATGATTTTAAATACATGTGGCTGACAATCGTCCTTAGTTTTGGGTTCTACATCCCTGTTGTGCTCTGGGCAGATTGCATGCCAATGATAGGCATGCTCATGATTCCTAAAACCTGTGCCTATGTGTGGACTGTTTTCATTGGCTATTCTGCAATGATTCACGAAAAATTTTCTGCTTGACAAAAATGTAAGACTGTAGTAGTCTTGAATTATAGACTACTACAGTCTTATTTTATGCGCAGCCCCATGCAGGGGAAGTATGACGCTAAGGCGGCGCATGGGGCGCGCGAGTAGGGGAAGAGGACTCTTCCGTACTCAATTGGAATGGAGGTATGGGCATGGGTGAGAAATTGTTTGACTCTGAATTAAAGGTGATGAATGTTCTCTGGAAAGAGGGCGTCGTGCCTGCGAGGCGGGTTGCGGACGTGTTGAATAAAGAGCTTGGCTGGAATAAGAACACGACCTACACCTTGATTAAGCGCTGTATGAAAAAGGGGGCAATCGAGCGGAGTGAGCCGAATTTCATGTGCCGGGCGCTGATATCGCAGGAAGAAGTGCAGGAGGCAGAGACCAATGAGCTGATTGACAAGGTTTATGACGGTTCGGCTGACAAACTGTTTGCCGCGCTGCTTGGCAGGAAAAAACTGACAGCCGGACAGATTGAGCGCCTGTGGCAGATTGTCGAGGAGGAGGATTAAAGAACTGTAGCAAAGAGGAGGGAGAAGATGAACATTTTGCAGATGAGCCTGTCAGGCGCAGTCCTGATTCTGGCAGTAGTGGTTTTGCGTACACTGGCAATGAAACGGCTTCCCAAAGACACATTCCTTATTTTGTGGGGAATTGTGCTGCTGCGCCTGACCGTGCCGTATTCAGTGCCGTCGGAACTGAGTGTGTACTCGTGGATAGAAAAGAATATGAATGGGAGATTCAATGACATCAGTGTCATAAACCAGCCGGTGGATAACCGTGAGATAGACAGTATGGGGATAAATATTGGAATGAATAACATGAATGACAACAGTACACAAGAGAGTCCTGCCCAAAATCATGCGCTGGATAAAAATGACACAAGTGTCGTAAAAAAGCCAGACCATAATAGCAGGCGATTCGTATCCAGTTCTCTCATATGTATGGTGGTATGGTGTGTTGGGATGCTCTCCTGCATGATCTATTTTACAGTATCGTATCTGCGCTGCCGCTTTGAATTTCAGACGGCTCTCCCCGTGGAAAATCCGTTTGCGCAGCATTGGCTGGCAGAACATCCCCATCGCTGTCCTGCCATCAGGCAGTCCGACAAGATTTCCACGCCGCTGACCTTTGGCATTTGGCGCCCTGTCATCCTGATGCCCAAAAACACAGACTGGGAAAATACACAGCAGCTCGAATATATTCTGATGCATGAATATATCCATATCTGCCGCTATGACGTGCTGTCAAAGCTGCTTGCCACTTATGCACTCTGTGTACACTGGTTTAACCCGTTTGTGTGGATAATGTATATACTTTTTAACAGGGATGTGGAAATCTCCTGCGACGAGCATGTTGTGCGCTGTTTTGGAGAGAATGCCAAGTCCGTGTATGCCAAGATTCTGATACAAATGGAAGCGCAGCGCAGCAATATCAGGACTTATTTGCCGCTTGGAAGCGGGTTTTTATTCAAAATAGGAGACAATGCGATGGAAGAAAGGATTACAGCGATTATGAAAATAAAAAAGAAATCCCTGTCTGCGGCGGTGCTTGCGGCAGGATTCATTCTCAGTATGACAGCGGTATTTGCGACCTCAGCGGCGGGAAAAACGGCAGCAGAGGATGAAGTACAAAAAACCTCAGACTTTACGAACACAGAATATGAGAAACTGCTTGCTCTGCAATTAGAAGGATACAGAGAAATGAACATTTCTGATTATCAGGAGGCAGTGTGGCGTCTGACAGACACTCGGGAATACAGAGACTTATTAGAGCGTTTTTCACAGGATGAAACCCTGTATGCGGTATATGAGGGCAAAAAGAAAGCGGACAAACGTCTCATGGAGCTGGTCACATTTTTTTATACAATTTATGAACCGCTCACAGCCGAAAACTGGCGGACCAGAGATTTTGGCGGATTTGCAATAACAGATTTCCCCAATGCATCAGATAACGCGACGCTGGAATATACCGTGACAATGACGATTCAGGACGCCAAAAGGCTGACAGTCGAAGACTACGATACGGCACGCCGTCTTGTGATGGACAATTTAAATCAAATCTTTGAGACTCATGAATGGCTGCCTATGGAGCTGCGCGATGAGGAACAGATGCACACGGTGCTGGATGAGGAGATAACGTGCATCAAAAAGGAGTGGGCAGATGACCGGCTTGGGATAGCGATTTCATATCATTATACGCCCTTGGGAGAGCTGCCGATTGACGAGATGGAAGTATGGCAGCAGGAGTCTTTTGATGAGTGGGAGCATCTGTGTGCACCCTATGTGCCATTTGGGCTCACCTATCAATATGACCAGCGCATTGACGAATTTCGAATGTATTTTGAGGGAAAAGAAGTCCGAGCCATTTATGACACGAAACAAAATCTGTTTCTCTCTGCACATGCCGGTGTTGGGGAAGGCATTTATACCGATGACGCCATAGACATTTATGTAGAATACGACGACACCAAAATCAGCGGACTGCGCCAAGCGACACCGGAGGAGATGGCAGAAGCCACAAAGAAGCGCAGGGCAGTCACAGATGCGTATAAGAATGGTCAGGAGGAAGATGTGCCCGCCACACAGGAGGACTATCAAAGCCTGTTTACACTGATGACATCCGATTACCGGTCTAAGACCATTGCGGAGTTTAACGAAGAACTCTTAGACTGGACAAATCGTAATTTCGACCGGAAAGAGCGGATTGCCGTTGACAACAGTTATGAGGATTACCGTGTGGCGCTGACAGAGGAGGAGAGGGTGTTTGCGGCAGTCACGGCGCATCTTTCAGGATTGGAGAATGCAGCCTATGTCAGAAGCATTCAGAAAGATGAGCCTGTGCGCGATGTTGTGAATAAGGTCTTTCTGCACAGCAGGGAGGAGTATAGCCGAGACAGCAGCCGTTCAGCGTGGTGCTCGCTGTACTATACATTTTCTTATCATATTTCTGATAAGGATACTGTCCGCATTGGTGAGCGGGACAGTGCTGTCGGCGGGATGATGGACAGTATCCGCGGATTTTGGGAGGCATCGACAGTGGACCAGCTCGTCCAGATGACAGAGAAAGAGATGCTGGAAACACTTCACGCAATTGCAGAAAAATACAGCAGCCGCGGTATCACCATCACAATCCTTGATGACCAGACAGCGTTTGAGGCGATGGATGAGCGGGTGGTTGATGAGGCGGTTATGGAATAAACGAATTTAAGTTGTAAATACAAGCTGTATCAAGTATAATAGGAGTAGAGTTAGGGAGTTTCAAGGAAAAGGATGGATAGTATGATAACGGATTTAAGACTGAATCAAAATATCATAGAAAAGGTAAAAAGTGATTCCGTTTTGTTGATACGTAATGCAATGGATACAGATATTAGAAAAATTATTTTATATGGTTCTTGTTCCAGAGGGGACTTTTCTGATGATTCGGATATTGATATAGCGTTGGTAGTTGCATGTGACAGAATAGAGCT
This sequence comes from Lachnospiraceae bacterium, assembly GCA_009774345.1. Classification (GTDB taxonomy): domain Bacteria; phylum Bacillota; class Clostridia; order Lachnospirales; family Lachnospiraceae; genus COE1. The sequence goes on from VSNR01000099.1 coordinate 13,829, forward strand.
AAACAAGTATAATGATTTACTTGCGGAGATAGCAACAAAGCTGGCGGTAGAACATTTGGCAATTGTCAATTTTGTTTGTTTGCCAGAGAAAGAATTTGAGGAACGCAGGAGATGGTATCCATATTATAAAAATATTGACAGGGAGGGAGAACTGCTTTATGGAAGACAAGTATTATAGTGAACTGGTTTTGATTCGAATGGAAAGAGCAGCGGAACTTCTCAAAGATGCCGAAGAGTTATTGATAAATGGTTCTTATAAGTCGGCAAATAACAGAGCGTATTATGCGATAGAAAAAGCGATAAACGCATTGTTAATTGATAAGCATATTGAAACGAAAACACATAATGGTGCGTTAAAAATGTTTAATATTGAGTATGTCAGAATGAAAAACGCATATTTTACAGATGAAGATTATAGGCTGATTGCGAAGGCAGAACAAATACGTAGTGTTTCCGATTATGATGATTTTTACGTCGCAAGTAAGGAAGAAACAAAGAAGCAAGTTGAAAATGCGAAGTATCTGATTGCCAAAATAAACGCATATTTTCATCATGAGAGCTAGTGCTCCATCCGGCCAGAAATTAGACTCGTGAACCTCCTGCTTTGCACCATTGCGTCGTTAAAATTTCTAGACGATGCCACCGCATCGCCGTCGAAATTTTGCCTAGCACTGGCACAAATCATGCGGCCCACAAGTCTAATTCCTGACTGGATAGAGCACTAGAGTGTGTTTGAAAAATGCTGTCTGCCATATGTGCGTCACAATTTGTGGGAGATTTACGCTCTAGGAACCAGTATCAAAGTGTGATTGGGATAAAGGGGCATATAAGGTAGGTGGTACTTCGAACAGTGACTGATGCCCGCGGGTGTCCGCCAGCTCCTGTTGACGGTACGCCCACGGGCATTATTTGTTTTTAATATTCAAGCTCTGAATAATCAAGACCAAAATTTTGTAAAACGATTTTTGCTATTTTAATTTGATATTCAAGCTCCTTATTTTCACCTGTTTCAAACGCTTTGATTCTCATTAAATTAACGTATGTGATAATAGCGGCTTGCCGTTGTTCTTCTAATGCCACACGATCACCTGTCTTTCATGTAATCTGTATTGATTGTTACATTTTTATCATATCAGATGAAAAGAAAAGTGTAAAGTCAAATAAAACGTTTTTCACCTCGACGGCATCTGAAATCCTGCAAGCGCTTTGTTCAGATAATCGTTAAAGGGCTTCATGATTTGAAACAGCTCTGCCGCCTTTGCGACAAATAGTTCCGCATCCCGCAGCTCCTCGTCTTTTATCGGGTATTCCAGATACCAGCTCTTATATTTCAAATATTTTGCCTGAGGGTGGTCTTTATCATATCCCGCAGGGACATTCTTTAACGCGTTTCCCTGAACGGTGAAATGTTTCACAAACGATGGTTCCTGTATAATATTTTCCCATTCATTTCCATTCTGAACGATAAAATCCCGCACCATTGCCGTCGCATCCTTAAACATGTCCGCAAACAAACCGCCGCCTAAAAAGGACTGGCCGCCGGGCTTTATCATCAGGTAATACCCAACAGGGACAGGGAGCTTTCCCTGCGCGGATATATGGGCGCGGAATGCAGGAAGATAGGGGGACTTGTCATGACTAAAACGGGTGTCCCTTACAATTTTGAAGGTAAGGTCTTTGGGATTGTTATGTAAAATGCTGCTGTCAAACTTTCCGATTTCGAGCATTAACGCCTGCAATAAATTTTCAAATTCCGTGTTTGCTCTTTTAAAGTCATCCTTGTTTGCATGATACCATTCGCGGTTATTATTCATGCTTAATGCCGATAAGTAATCCATAATCAATTGTGTATTCATAATATTCTCCTCTATGCGTTCTGGATAATGGAAAGCTGCGTGGAATCCAAAAATTCCTGAATGAGATGCTTCGTGCGCTCGGGAGACGCGTAGGGTTTACAAAAGGAAAAGTCCTGCGATAAATCGTCAATCTCCTCCATTGCATTTTTTACATCCACCATGGTCTGTATGGGAATTTTTGCAGCGGGCACATAGTCTAGCTGCAACGGGTTGATCCGATGGTTTTGTATCGCATAATTCACCCTGTCTTTGCAATTGCATTTGCCGCTGCCGTATGCGCCGCAGTATTGTCCCAGAAACTCTGCCATTTTTTTGCGCACGCGCGATAGCCGCTGACGGTACGCCTCCGGGGTCATTTCGATACCCACGTCGTGAAAGCGCTTTCCCCTCTGAATGAGGACAGGTGCGTAATCATTTTCAGCAGAATGTCCTGCGTGGCGTCCTCCGCGTCTGCAAATGTACCAAGCATTCGCAAGGACATATTAAATACAATGTCCTGCACACTGGCAATGAGCATTTCAAGTGCCTTTTTGTCACCTGCGGTGGCTTCCGCGACAAAGCCTGTAGTTCTTCGTTCGTTTTATTTTTCATAGATTTTAACCTCCTGCTATATTAGACAACGCGCTCCTGCCTGTGTGACACTTTTTTTGCAATTTTTTCAAAATCATCTAAATTCTTCTTGAAGGCGGTTTCCCACGTTTGGGGCAGGATTGGTAAGTCCTCATAACGCCACTTTAAAAAAGTAGCGGATTGTCTGTTAAGATAATCGCTACATAAAGGGAAATAATATTCGATTTTTATATCATTTTTTGAATTTCTCCGACAAACTGGAAGTTATCGTTCAAATTTTTCTATATTTTTAATTATTACATCTGAACAATAAAACTCAAGTTCATCTTCTTCATAATCTCCAACTTCATACTTTGAACTATTTTCATACCCTTTTAT